>CAYPLD010000028.1:0-11853 GCA_964411485.1 uncultured Elusimicrobiaceae bacterium
AATAACCCCTCGTTCCTTATAAGGAACGAGGGGGTTTTGTTTGTAGCTTATTAATCTTTATAATTTTTGTTAATCTACTTTTCTGAAAGAAAAGTTATAACATACAACGCGAAGCGAAAAAAGTGATCACAGACTCCGTGCTATTTTATTTTATAGAACTTTTTGATTATTATCCACGCTTCTTTTGCTGTGTCAACTATGCTTAACATTTTCATGTCCTCTCGACTTACCACACCATATTCTCGAAGTTTTTTCAAATTCAAAACTTCGTTCCAGTAATCTTTGCCGACCAAAATCATTGGAATATCATCTTTCTTTTTGGTTTGTACTAATGTCAAAATTTCAAAAAATTCATCAAATGTTCCAGATCCACCTGGGAAAATTACGCACGCTTTTGATCTTATTACCAAATGCATTTTTCTGACCGCAAAATAGTGGAAACAAAATGCCAAATTCGGTGTTATATAATCGTTTGGTTCTTGTTCGTGTGGTAATGTGATATTGAATCCTAAACTTCGATGTCCCACTTCGTGAGCTCCTCTGTTTGCCGCTTCCATTATGCCCGGTCCACCACCTGTCACGACGACAAACTTGCCTCTTGTTCCTTTTGATACTAATCGACCAAATTCTCTTGCGATATCATAAAATTTTGATAATTTTGCCAATCCTTTTGCATCTTTTAATTGTTCTTTTAATTTCGTGCTTTTTTTGTTTCTTGCAAGTTTCTTTTCAAGCTCTTTGATATGTTTAGCAGACTCTTTCTTTTCTTTTATTCTTGCACTACCAAAACAAACTATGGTGTTATCTATTTTTGCTTTTCTTAACGCAATCTCTGGTTTCAAAAGCTCTAACTGAAGACGCATCGGTCTTAAATTGTCTGTATGTAAAAAATCTATATCCTCATATGCTCTTACATATGATTTGCTATGTTTTGGATAAAAAACCCTTTGTTTACCACTATATTTTTTCATTTATTTTACCTCTTTTCTGTATTTTTATTATTTCTTTTTAGCCAAACAACTGATAATTTTAGATTTCCCAAAAGTACCCACCTGTTCAACAATTTCATTTGATAGAACTTCAAAACCATTCAAATCAAGCATTTTTTCCATACTTTGTTTACAAAAAATATTACAATGCTCATGCATGCATAGGTAATACCCTATTGGCTTTTTGAAAAATCTTTTTATTTTTAACCTCGTAATGATTTACCTTGATATTCGTACGGAACCTCGATATATAAAAAAGTATTTTGCTTGGAAATTGAAGAAAAAAACTTCATTTTAGTCATAGGATAAGGAAGATGTTCTAAAACATGATTACACATAATCAAATTCCAGTTGTGATTTTTAATATCTTCAATATTTTCGATTTTTTTAATCCCATCGATTAATTTTATATTAGAAATATCATAAACATATTTGTCTGCTTTTACTAACTCATCAGGAAAGAATTGTCCTTTATCTCCTCCATAATCTAAAATATTTTTTATTTTAGAGATATCTGCATGCTTTTTTAATAATCTGAACAAATTATTTTTTCTGTTTTTTATTTCTTTTATATCACTACCTAACACACTGTTAAGTTCATAAGTATAGGCACTCTCATGTTTTTGGCGTTGCTGTTGGTAAGTTTTATTTCGATAACCCGAATATAGTTTTTTCATTTCTTCGTCTTCAAGACGAGCATCAAAAAACTCCATTTTACATTCTTTACAAATAAATAATTTTATATCTCGTTCCGATTCAGAAAGATTAACTCTTTCAATTATAAAAGGATGTATATAGGCCTTAAAATCGTTAAGTTTTTCGCTATTACAAATAATACAGGTTTTTATTTTTTTCATTTTTTTTAATTTCTTTTATTTCAACCATTTTTCTACGCTTTCTGCGATTTTATTTTCGCTTATACCTATAATATCATATAGTTCGCTCTGTTTTCCGTGTTCTATAAAATTATCCGCGATACCGAGCCGTAAAATTTTGTGATTTATTTTATTGTCAGATAAAAATTCCTGTACCGCACTTCCAAATCCGCCTTGCAACGCATTGTCTTCAACCGTGATTATTTTATCACAAAATTTTACGGCATCTGATATCAAATTTGTATCTAAAGGTTTAACATATCTAGCATTTATCACACCACAATCGATACCTTTTTTTGCGAGCATTTCGCACGCTTTTAATGACGGCATCACTCTATTTCCAATCGCGATTATATTCGCATCATGACCTTTCTTCAGCCAGACACCTTTTCCGATTGGAAGTGTTTGAAAATCTTTCAAAGCTTTTGGCATTTTCACACCGAACCCAGCACCTCGAGGATACCGAATTGCAAAAGGTACATTACTATCCAATGCGGTTTTTAGACCATTGGCAAGTTCCGATTCATCTGCTGGTGCGAAAATTGTTAGATTAGGAATATGTCGCATAAAGCTCAAATCAAAAACGCCGTGATGGGTCGGACCATCTTCACCAACCACTCCAGCTCTGTCTAATGCGAACACAACTGGTAGATTTTGTAAACAAATATCGTGGATTAATTGATCATAACCTCGTTGCATAAAACTTGAGTATAAAGCGATTACAGGTTTCAAACCTTCTTTGGCTAATCCACCTGCAAAAGTGACAGCATGTTCTTCTGCGATGCCGACATCATAATATCTTTCTGGAAATTTATCTCGAAATTTATCAAGCCCTGTACCCTCTGGCATTGCGGCAGTTATGGCTGTTATTTTTTTATCTTTTTCAGCCAATTTCACAATGGTATCTGAAAAAGATTGTGTAAAACTTATATCGCCTTTTTTTCCGATACTTTCACCCGTTTCGACATCAAAAATACCAAGACCATGATAGCTTGTTGGTTTTTTTTCTGCTGGTTCATAGCCCTTACCTTTTTGGGTAATAAGGTGAAGTAAAACGGGTCGTTTCATATCTTTTATGTTGTTTAGAACTTCAAGCAATGCTTCAATATCGTGACCATTTACTGGTCCGAAATATTCAAAACCCATTTCCTCAAAAACCATACCCGGAAAAAATAAAACTTTCGCACGCTTTGCAACTTTGACCGCACTTTTACCTAATGTTTCAAATCGGTTTAGGATATTTTCGGCGGTTCGTTCGGCATGTCGGACATATTTTCGTGAAATTACTTTTGTCAAAAAATTACCCAACGCTCCGACCCGTTTTGATATAAACATTTGGTTATCGTTTAAGATTACGAGCAAATCCTTTTTGAGATGACCGGCATTTTGCAGTGCTTCATATGACATTCCACCAGACAAACATCCGTCGGATACCACAGCGATAACTTTATGATTTTTATTTTGCTGATCCCTCGCACATGCCATACCTAATGCCGACGATAAAGCGGTCGAAGCATGACCCACTCCGAAAGTGTCATATTCTGATTCTGTAATCTTTGGAAAGCCACTGATTCCACCTAATTTTCGTAGATTTTCAAATTCTTTTACTCGACCTGTCAAAAGTTTATGAGCATATGCTTGATGACCGGTATCAAAAACAAATTTATCTTTCGGAGCATTGAAAATGTAATGAAGTGCAATGATAAAATCGGTCGCACCTAGACTCGATCCAAGATGTCCGCCGTTTTTGCTCACGGTTTCTATTATATATTCTCTCAACTCCTGCGAAAGTTCAGGTAGTTCTGATGTTTGTAATTTTTTCAAATCTTTTGGCGATTTGATTTTATCTAAAAATGACATTGACTAGTTGCTCCTTTGTTCTATGAAATCTGCTAATGCGTAAAGTGGTTGTAATTTTTTTCTGTCTTTAATTTTGATTTTATCAAGCGTTTGTTTTGCTTGCTTGATTGTTTTTTTTGCTTGTTTTTTACTTGTTTCCAAACCATATAAAGATACAAATGTGAGTTTTTTGTGTTGTTTGTCGCTCTTACTTTTACCAAGCTTTTTTTCTGACGTTGTTTCGTCGAGAATGTCGTCCACAATTTGGAAAGCTAAACCAATCAATTGTCCATATTTTTCCATAAGTTTTAGATTTTTTTTGTTTGCTCCAGCTAAAATCGAACCGACCATTACCGATGCTGTTATCAATGCCCCAGTTTTGTTGCGATGGATATATTCCAATAACGCTTCAACGCTAACTTCTTTCGCGTTTTTTGGTAATGCGAAATATTTTAAATCTTTTTTCTTGAAATTTTTGAGCTTCGCTTGACGTTTACTTTTGCCTTCCATTACTCCTTCAGCAAAAATATCAGCGACTTGCCCGCCAACCATTCCTTCACAGCCCGCGGATCGAGCGAAATAACTTAATGCGGTTAAAATATTTTTTGAGCTGATATTTTTGCAGTCAGATGCTCTGCAAAAAATTTCAAACACATAGGTTAGTAATCCATCGCCTGCTAATAATGCCAAATCTTCGCCATAAACTTTATGATTAGTGGGTTTTCCGCGTCTTAAATTGTCATTGTCTAAACAAGGTAAATCGTCGTGGATTAGTGAATATGTATGTAGCATTTCCAATGCACAAGCAGGTGCGATCACATCATTCGCTTTTTTCCCAAATGCTTCAGCACAAGCGATTGCTAACACAGGTCTTAACCTTTTTCCACCAGCTTTTAATGAATAATCCATTGCATCAATCAGCACTTGAGGTGCGTTTTTAGGTTGTTTGATAAATCTATCTAAACTTTTTTCCACAAGTTTAGCTTTGTTTTTCATATAAGTAGAGAAGTTCATATAACATCATTATATCATTATATGTATAAGAGGGGGAAACTAGAGATAATTTTCTAGTTTGAGCAGATATTTCTTGATTTTCATACCACCCAAGAATCCACCCATAAAACCACCTAAAGAATTCATCGAAACTACCCGATGACACGGAATTATTACTGGTAGATTATTTTTTCCACAGGCATTTCCAACGGCTCGTGCCGATTTTGGACTTTTGATTAATTTTGCAATATCTTTATAAGACAAAGTTTTTCCATATGGGATTTTCAACATTTGTTTCCAGACTTTTTTCTGAAAATCTGTACCTTGAATATCCAATGGTATGGTGAATTTTTTTCGTTTACCCAAAGTATATTCTTCTAGCTCTTTGACAGCCTGTTTTAGTAGTTTATTTGTCGAGGTTTTGTCATTAGATATTTTTCTAACAAATTTAGTTTCACAAATTTTGCCATCTTTCTCTGATATTTTCAGAATGAAATTATCGTTTTTGAAATAAGTTGTATTCATATTTTTAATTTTTTAAAGCACCCGTGCAACTCGAACCATTACCCGCAGTACAGGCAAAACAATGATCCGAAGTTTCGATATTTGTGTTCTTCAAATCCTCTAAGTTTAAGTTTCTGATATTTATCGCCGTGTTTTTACTATTTTTTATTGGTGTATCCGCCGTTTGATTAAAATCACAATTATAAATTTTACCTTGCCAATTTACACTAATAAGATTTTTACACATAATATTATCCAAATTAGCAGTATCAAAATTGTTCTTTAGAATTTGCATGTATTTTTCATATTGATGTTCTGTTTTTAAAAATTCAGCAAATCTGCCGAGCGGTACATTTATCATTGTATAAAGACTATCGAACATAACGCCATGATTTTCTTTCAACGATTTTTTATAATCTTTTTCCAATTGTTTCTGATCGGGCGGAAGAAATGCACCTTTCGGATTATAAACTAAATTTAATTTTAGATTTTCATTTTTTCCATAACCAATCTTATTTAGTGTTCGAAGTGCTAAAATTGACTTTTCAAAACTACCTTCACCACGTTGACAATCCACATTCTCCTGCATATAGCAAGGCATAGAAGCAATTAATTTCACCTTATTTTTTTTATAAACATCTAGTAAATATTTATAATTATCGTCGGTTAATGCGGTCAAATTAGTTCTTAACAATATATCTTTAGTTATTGGTGTAGCAAAATCAATTAATCGCTTTATTTCTGGATGCATACTAGGTTCGCCACCGGTAATATCCAAAACTAATCCTCTATTATTGTTCAAGAAAATCATAACATCTTCGACTCTTGCGGTATCCATTACGTTTTGACCGTCCGGACTTGCTTTAACGTGACAATGTTTACATACTTGATTACAAACATTCCCCAAATTAACTTGGAGAATTTCAAGACTATCAAAAACCAACCCTTCTTTATTAGTTTCTTTGACTTTTTGTATGAAAGTATTATCTTCATGATTTTTTTTGTTCATTTTGTACCCCCGTATAAACGCTACAGTTATTTTATATTATTTTTGACATTATGTATAATGTTTTTGTGGGAGGGGTTAATATGGCGGAAAAAAATCAAAAGAAAGATATATTGTTTTTGTGTAGTGCGAATTCGTGTCGGAGTCAGATGGCGGAAGGCTTTGCACGACATATTCACGGCGATAAATACGAGGTATTTAGTGCTGGGACAGAAGCAGGGGGGATAAATCCTTATGCTGTGAAAGTTATGGCTGAGGCGGGTGTTGATATAAGTGGTCAGAAGTCGCAGGAGGTATCGGCTTTCAATGATAGACCATTTGATATAGTCGTGACGGTTTGTAATCGGGCGAAGGACAAGTGTCCGATATTTTACAATTGTTATGATGGCGAATGTGAGTTAAAGAACTGGGATTTTGAGGATCCGGCGAGTGCCGAAGGCACGGAGGAAGAAGTTTTAGCTGTTTTTCGTCGGGTTCGCGATAAAATGAAAGAAAAAATAGAGAAAGAGTTGTAGGGTTTTAATTTGTCATTGCGAAGCGATTTTTGGCACGTGCAAAAAATCGCTGTGGCAATCTCATAATGCCTGTCATTCTGAACTTGATTCAGAATCTAGGATAAAAAAATATTTTAAACTAAAGAAAAAACACTAAAAACACCCTCGTTCACTATAGTGAACGAGGGATAAAAAGTAAATATAAATGGCTGGGGGGGGAATGGAAAAAGAAGGAACAGAAAAACCCAATTTATTGTTTGGATATTTACCTCATATCCATATAAATACGTTAATATATAGCAATGTAGATAGTAGAAGCGGAATAGTAGGAAGAGATGATAATGCGAATATGTCTAGGATGTATTATCAGCTATATAAAAATACTTTTCTAAAGAATTGGAAAAAAGGGAAATGGTTGTTAAAACCTGATCAATTTAATTTAGATTGGGATGACTTAAAATTATATTTAAATACAGGAAAATCTTGCTCTATTGAACATGATATAGATCTTTTTAACAGACAAAAAAGGAAAGAAAAACTTTTTGAAGTAATAGATATAGAAAAGGGGATTGAATCTCATAAAGAAGTGTTAGTTCAAGTTGCAGATATGTTTGCAGGTATGGCAATATATTCTTATAACAACTATGAGAGGATATGCGAATATATTGAATATTTGGAAGATTTAGAAACTCCTTCTCTTTTTGGGTCTAAAGAAGTAATCAAATTTGATAGTAATTCCGAAAAAATTAGAATTCCTTTTGTTGTTAATTTTCAAAAGAGATGTAAAAAACATTCTCTTGGAGTTTCATTAAAAAATTCTAGAACAGCAGGTTTGCATACATATCGTAATAGAAATTATAATTTTCCTCCTATAAATTTTTGGTTATATTCTCCACAAGGAGATTATGATAAGGCTCCCAAAAAAATAACTTAACAACACTTTAACTTCTATCTAAATATTGCGGGTTCATTTTTTCGAACTTGCGATATTTGTGGTATGTAATGTGTTTTTTTAGTAGATTAGTTTTTAATCGTCAAGTAAATCCTTTACATTGCATTCCAATCCGTTAGCTATCTTGACTAATGTTCTTAAACTCGGACTCGTATTACCATTTTCTAAATCAGACATATTCCCTTTGGATATGTCGCTATAATAAGCCAACTTTTCTAAAGTGAGCTTCCTTTCCTTTCTAAATTTCTTTATGTTTTTTACTACTTTTTTGAGTTCTGTCTTTTGTTTTAACATATTAATCTCCCTCTCATACAAATAAAAAGTATCAAAAATTCGAACCTATAAAGCTCGATTTTTCGAACTTATGCTATAATATATACATATCTCGGTTCGTTTTTACGAACCTACCTATATAGTGTTTGTTTAAGTTTAAGAAGGGTATCGTTAACATTGTTGGTTCATTATTTCGAACCTATGTCTAAAGTGTTTAGTATAAATTTAGGCAAAATATTATTAACATTGTCGGTTCATTTTTATGAACCAATGCTTTTTGTAAGCTAGGCACGGTTAGGGTTATCAGGTTCATAAAAATGAACGAGGGATGTAAAGTGAATGAAAAAAGAGATTAATGAAAAGAAAGATGATGATAAATAATAAATAAGGAGATGAAAATGAAAAAAATAATCACACTAACATTAGGATTAATGTTCCTCATAACATTATCCTATGCTGAAAAAAATGATCAAGAAATAAATCTATTCCTTGGTTTTGGTTCTGCTATAACTGATATAGAAAGTTCTACACTTGCGAATAGTTGGGAATCAGGCGGAACAGGAATTGCTCTTGCAGGAAATTTCTTGCATTCAATTTCAGACAACTTTTTAGCGGGGGGAGAACTTTTTTACTCTAACCCTGGTGATGGTACGGAAAAATTGGGATTAAAAGCGTCAAGTAAATATACAAACTTTTATGCTGCAGGGAAATATTTATTTGACCCTATCGATGATAAAAATAAATTATATATTCCTTTTGGAATAGGAATTGGTAGAACTACTCTCGGGGTAGACGCTCCAAGTATTTCGTATTCTGCTAGTGAAAGTTCTACTGGTTTTGCTTGGTATTTGGGAATTGGTTGGCAACATATTGTGAATCCAAAAACAAATATTGGGTTGGAATTGAGATTAACAGAAAATTATATTAGTAGTGGTGATTTCGGTGCTGGATTAGTTGATAATAGTAGTTTAGTTCACTCTAGTTTCATGTTCAAAGTTGGGTTTGATATTTAGAATAAAAACCTAATAGCTGAAATTAGCCCTCGTTCGATATTTCGAACGAGGGCTGTTTCAATAAACTTATTAAGTTGAGTTTTCCAACGGAAAACGATTGAACTTATGCCGAAGGCGAAAAAAAAGCGGTGGTAAATTTTACCGCCGCTTTTGTAGTGCTGTCCTTACGGACACCCCCCGAGAAATTTTTGTATACCCTAAAAGAAATCTTCGCAGTTATTTTTTATTTCGCTTTCGCTCCCAAAATCTCTGCCAAATCTTTCTCCGCCGTCGTTATCGGTGCAATATTGAACTTGTCAACCAATATCTGCAATACATTCGGCGATACAAACGCTGGTAAGGTTGGTCCAAGCTTAATGTTTTTGATACCTAAATGTAGCAACGTCAATAATATACAGACCGCTTTTTGTTCGTACCATGATAATATCATTGATAGTGGCAATTCGTTGACATCACATTTGAACGCTTCAGCCAATGCAACTGCAATCTTTATCGCCGAATATGCGTCATTACATTGTCCGATATCCAAAAGTCGTGGGATTCCATCAATATCACCCAAGTCCATTGTGTTGAATCTGAACTTACCACATGCTAATGTCAAAATCACTGTATCTTTTGGAGCTTTTTCGACAAATTCTGTGTAATAATTTCTGCCGGGTTTTGCTCCATCGCAACCTCCGACCAAAAAGAAATGTTTTATCTTGCCAGCTTTTACCGCGTCGATTACTTTGCCTGCTACACTCATCACTGCGTTATGACCAAATCCAATTGTGATATTTTTACCTTCAGTATCATTCGCAAAACCGGGCAGTTCTAAAGCTTTGTTTATGACGCTCGAGAAATCTTTTTTGCCGTCTTTTGCGTCGATATGCTCAACACCCGGCCATTGGACTAATCCAGTAGTAAAAATGTTCAACATATAAGATTCAGCTGGTTTTTGGATACAATTTGTTGTCATCAAAATTGAACCCGGAAATGCTGAAAACTCTTTATGTTGATTTTGCCATGCTGTTCCATAATGACCCACCAAATGTTTGAACTTTTTTAGTTCAGGATATGCATGCAAAGGTAACATTTCGCCGTGTGTATATATATTGATGCCTTTACCTTCTGTTTGTTCTAGCAACATTTTTAGATCTGGAATATCGTGTCCAGAAATTAAAATTGCTTTGCCTTTTTTCGCACCAAGTGAAACTTGTGTTGGTTCTGGGTTTCCAAAGTTTGATGTATGTGCTTCGTCTAATAATTGCATCGTTGTGAAGTTCACTTTACCACATTCCAAAACTAGACCTAAAAGTTCATCGGCTGTTGCATCAGTTTTGTTTAACATATCCAACGCTTTGTAGAAAAATGTATCAATCTCATCTGATGTTTTCCCCATTACTGATGCATGTTCTGCATATGCTGCGACACCTTTCATACCATATAATAATATGTGCTGAAGACTTCTTATATCCTCGTTGGTTGATGTATCAAATAAAGTTGCTTCTTTTGATTGAACCAACATTTCTTCTTTAGTTTTACCTAATACGAAAGTTCCAGTTTTTGGTGAATGTGCTCCGCATTGTGAAGTACAATTACCTTTTAATTGTTGGCGAAGTTCATATCCTTTTTTGATGAATTTGACGATATCATCTTCGTCAAAATCAACGTTGGTTACGGTTGCGAATAATGCTTCTCGTACAAAAGTATTCACTTCTGGAGTTCTTTTACCGGTTTTATTTACACAATGAGCAATTCCTCTCAATACATAAACAAGTAGATCCTGTAAATCTGCTACTTTTGGAGTTTTTCCACATACACCCATACTCGTGCATGCTTTTCCGCCCGCCGTTTGTTCACATTGCCTGCAGTACATCTTATTTTCTGTCATTTTTTCTCCTATTTATTTTTTCGTTTTTAATATCATTCAAAAGTTGTTGTAATGTTATTTTTTCAAATTCTTTTGCTAACTTTTTTTCTATTTCTAAAATTCTCTTTCGCATTGGACAAGTTTTTCTATTGTCACATAATTTTTTTCTAAATAAACATTCGGAAATTTTAAAATCTCCTTGAAATAGTTTCATTATCTGCAAAGTATTTATCGACGATGGTTTCTTTTTTAATTTTACACCACCACCAATACCTTCTTTTGCTTCTAAAAATCCTGCTGAAATTAGTTTTGTTATTAATTTTCTCAAATATCTTAACGGGATTTTTTCTATTTTGGAAATTTCCGAAGACGACATATACTTTTTTTCTTTATTTGTTGCGATTGTTAATAAAGTTCTTATTGCGTAGTCAGAATCTTTTCGCAAAATTTTCATTGTCACTCCGTTTCAAAATTAGTATCTAATACTATTATAGTATTAGTTTGCGATATTTGTCAACTCCTAGTTTTTATCCTCTGTTTGCTGTTAGTTTTTTGATTCTTTGTGTAAATTTTCTTGAAGCATTTCCATAAAACTTTTATAACTATATTGTTTAGAAGATTTACAATCTCTACAACTTCCATATCCTTTTCTTTTACAGCATTTACCTATATTGCATTTGGTTTTGGCAAAATAATGTTTTCGTTTATTGGCTTTACAGCCATCGCATAGGAAGTCTTTGTGAGTTAAGTTTACGTTGAGAATTTCATTAGTTTGTTTGGCGAGTCGTTCTAGTTTCAGAACATCGCCTTTTTGAGTCGCTTTATATACCGAGCATTTATCACAAAATGCTCCGCAACAGGACATTTTCATCATACCCCCATCAAACATACATAGTTATAAATAGCTATCTACATTTACCCTAAAATAAGTATAGCATAATTGTAAAGTGAGGGGGTATTGACAAAATTTATATAATTATTAATAATTAGATTAGATACACTAAAATAATTATTTTTTTCTTAAGAAAATCAATATTTTTATTAAAAACAAGAAATTTTCTAC
>CAYPLD010000029.1:0-11600 GCA_964411485.1 uncultured Elusimicrobiaceae bacterium
AGCGGAATATCTTCGCAACGAACATAAATTAGATGTTGTGCTAACAAGAGAGCCGGGTGGTACTCCATTGGCTGAAGCTATCAGAAATATTTTATTAGATCCTAACCAAAAAATCACTCCATTGACCGAGCTAATGTTATATGAAGCATCTCGGGCGGCACATACAGAAGAAACTATCATTCCTGCACTAGAGGCGGGAAAAACTGTTATTTGTGAACGATATACAATGTCGACTTGTGCATATCAAGGATATGGTCGTGGTATAGATATGAAAATAATCGATAAGGTAAATGACATTGCCACAAGATCAACAAAAGCAGATTTAACTTTAGTGTTTTTAATGTCTGACAAACATTTTGTCAGACGAGGACAATTTTTGTTTACGGACAGAATGGAACAGGAAAATGGTGATTTCAGGCAAAAGATGAGAGAAGGATATAAAAAACTTGTGAACCATGTACCTAACTCTACGATAATAGATGCAGATAGAGATATTGATGAAGTACAACAAATGGTTATAGAAGCATTAAAATCCCACAAAATTATAGAATAAACATATGACTTTCAAAGAAATATTAGGACAAGAAAAAGCCAAACAAGAGCTTAAAAAATTTATCAAATCGAAGAGAATACCTCCGAGTATAATTTTTTATGGCGATAAAGGCATTGGTAAAAGTTTGGTGGCGAAAGATTTTGCTAAAGCATTAAATTGTGTGAATAAAGATTTTTATAATAAACAAGAATTTTGTGGAACATGTTTGAATTGTGCGAACATAGAAAACAATATTCACCCCGATTATATTTTTGCAGATTTCAAATATCAAGCAGATCTTTTAGGCGATGAAGAAGAAAAACAACAGCATATAAAAGTTGACACTATTAGAGATTTAACAAAAAAATCGCAACAAAGCATACAATTTGGTGGCTGGAAAGTTATAATAATAGACAATGCCGAAACGATGGAAAAATCAGCGCAAAATGCTTTATTAAAATTTATAGAAGAGGCCTCGTCAAACACAATTTGGATTTTAATATCAGACAAAAAGTTCGCTTTATTTAATACGATATTATCTCGTAGCCAAGCGATAAATTTTGCGAATTTGAGCAAAGAAAATATCGAAACTATCTTGGTTTCAAAAGGCGAAAGTGTTGAACGAGCTCAACAGGTGGCGAAATATGCGAACGGAAGTGTTGATAGAGCATTAAAAATAGCGGATATTATCGACGATATACAAAGTTTAGATACATCAAGTCCGATATTTCCATTTGAGTTGGCTGAAAATATGTCTCGCAGTTTGATATCGGCAAGACAGGAAGCAAATATTTTGATAGAAATTTTACTTGCAGATTTAGAAGAACATTGGCAACAAGAAGAAGATGAAAAAAAGAAAAAACAATATGTAAAAACATTGCAGGAAATTGCAAAATATAAAAAAATGATTGTTCGAAATGTGAATCCGGGATTACTTGTGACAACAGCATTTTTGAATGCGAAAAAACTTGGTGTAGATGTTCTAAATTTTAATAGTTAGGAGTTAAAAACAATGGAAAGAAATAAATTAATAGATTATATGTTTAAGATATCAAAAAACGATAATGCTTTCGATCTTTTGGAAAGAAGTTTATCTAATATAAGTAAAAAGTTTATAAAAAAGATTATTATTGAATGTGGAGTTATGCCAGAAATATTTACACATGATTCTTCAGAAGAAAAATTATGGGCTAAATATTCTGATATTTTATTATCTCATGTTTTTTCTTTTCTGGGAATGGATTCTAAAGTGATAAGAGTTAGGGGTAATTCTGCAGATGTTTTAGCAAAGGATAAGAATTATTCAATTGTAGCTGATGCTAAAACTTTTAGATTAAGTAGAACTGCAAAAAACCAAAAAGATTTTAAGGTAAAAGCATTAAATGATTGGAAGAGAGATAATGAGTTTGCAATGTTAGCTGGACCTCTTAATCAATTTCCATCAAAAAAAAGTCAAATATACGAACAGGCGATAGATAAAAATGTTACATTAATTTCATATGTTCATCTTCTATTTTTGCTTAATAATTTTACAGGAAAGGAAGATTTAATAGAAATTTGGGAAATAGGAAAAACTCTTAAAAATGAAGTAGAAAAAAAAGATAGACAAAATGCATCTATTTATTGGCAAAAAATAGATCTTACTATATGTAAAATTTTTAACAAAAAAACAAGTGAATTAGATGAATTGAAAAAACTTGAAAATGAAGTCACAATGATTTTGGGTAAGGAAGGGATATCTTATTGGAAGAATAAAATTTTGGAATTTAGAAAATTAACAAAAGAAAAAGCTATAAAAATGCTAATTATGGCACACAAAATAGAAGAAAAAATATTACAAATAGAGAAAACAATAAAAAAGAATTCTTAATATGAATAAAAAATATATAGATAAAATAATTTTGGATGATTGTAAAAAACATCTATCTAAATTAGACAATAATTCCATAGATTTATTTTTGTCTGATATTCCATATGGCATTAATTTAGATGATTGGGATGTTCTACATAACAATACAAACTCAGCTTTATTAGGAGCTTCTCCAGCACAGGAAGGCAAATCTGGTTTTAAAAAAAGAGGCAAGCCCATTAACGGTTGGGCTAAATCTGATAGAAATTTTGGACTAGAATATGAAAAATGGTGTGAAGATTGGAGTAAAGAAATATATAAAAAAATGAAAAAAGGTTCGTCTTTGTTTGTTTTCGGAGGAAGAAGAACTATTCATAGGGCAATTAATGCCTTTGAAAAATCTGGGTTTTTACTAAAAGATATTCTTAGTTGGAAAAAACCTTCTGCACATCATAGAGCTCAAAGAGTAAGTATTATTTATGAAAAAAGAGGATTATTAAAAGAAGCTGATAAGTGGAAGGGGTGGAGATTGGGAAACTTAGCTCCCATATGGGAGCCAATAGCTTGGCTTACAAAGCCATATGATATTGGAGGAACAATAGCTGATAATATTTTAGAAAATAAAGTTGGAGCAATAAATACTGATGTTTTTTTAGAGACTGGTGCTAAAGCAACAAATTTATTGGATTTTAGATTTAGGAAAAATGAAAAAAGACAGCATGAAGCTCAAAAACCTTTAGATTTAATTGAATTTCTAATCAAATTAACTACACTTAAAAATCAAATTGTTTTAGATCCTTTTATGGGTAGTGGGACGACAGCTATTGCCTCTAAAAAAATAGGAAGAAAATTTATAGGTTTTGAAATCAGCGAAAAATACCATAAAATTTCTTTAAATAGATTGGGACTGCTTGAAAATAACAAGAATAAAAAAGATGAGTTATTTGATCTTTAGTTAGGAGAATTTATGAAAAAGTTCTATATTACTACCCCACTTTATTATGTGAATTCTGATCCACATATCGGGCATGCATATACGACGATAGCATGTGATATTTTATCACGATATAAAAAATCAAAAGGCATTGACGTACATTTTTTGACTGGCACAGATGAACATGGGGCGAACATTGAAAAAACTGCAAAAGAGGCGGGTAAAGATCCGCAAGAATGGACTGATGAAGTGGCAGAAAAGTTCAAAAATCTTTGGAAAACTCTAAATGTTGAGTATGATGATTTTATACGAACAACCGAACCACGACATAAAGAAGTGGTGCAAAAAGTTTTTGCAAAGTTGCTAGAAAGTGGTGATATATATAAAGGATCATATGAAGGAAATTATTGTTATAGTTGCGAAGCGTATATCGACGATAAGGAAGCGACGAAAGATGGAAAATGTCCGTTCCATAAAAAGAAATTGACACCATTAAAAGAAGAAACATATTTTTTCAAATTATCAAAACATGGCGATAGACTTTTGAAGTTTTATGCAGATAATCCTGACTTTTTAAGTCCAAAAACGCGAAGTAAAGAGATAATCAATTTTGTGAAAGAGGGTTTGCAGGATATTTCCGTATCACGAACAAAAGTTGCTTGGGGAATCGATGTGCCGGGTGATGATAAACACACGATTTATGTTTGGTTTGACGCACTTGAGAATTACGGATCAGCGATAGGAATGGGTGAGGCATTGGATGGTAAAATGGAAAACTTCAACAAGTATTGGCCTGCTGATGTACATTTTATCGGAAAAGAAATTTTTCGATTTCACGCAATCATTTGGCCTGCGATGTTGATGGCATTGGGTTTACCACTTCCGAAAAAAGTTTTCGCACATGGTTGGTGGACTGCTGAAGGTGAAAAGATGTCAAAAAGTATGGGCAACTTTGTGAATCCACAAGATTTGATTGATAAATATGGACTTGACGCATTCAGATATTTCATTTTCCGTGAAGTGCCATTTGGTAGCGACGGCGACTTTAGTATGAGCAGTTTCAAGCAACGATATAATTCTGATTTAGCTAATGATCTCGGCAATTTGTTTAGTCGAATAATCAATATAGCTGGTAAGAATTTAGACGATAAAAAGTTCGCTCAAGATTTTGATGGCGGATTTGGATTGACTAAACAAATTGCCGAAATAGAAAAAGAATATGATGCACATATGGAAGCATTGGCATTTGATAAAGCGTTAGAAACAATCTGGAAATTGATTAGTGATTTGAACAAAGCGACGGCTACACATCAACCTTGGGTACTTGTAAAAGAAGACAAAGAAAAAGGTGTGAAATTTTTGAAAGAGATGGTAATTTGTTTGAATTTGGTTGCAGAATTATTGACCCCATTCATGCCTAACACAAGTGTTGAACTCAAAAAACGATTAGACACATTAGAAAAAGGCGAACCTCTTTTTCCTAGAATTAGCGAGTAAATAAAAAAGGTTTTACAACACAATCATGTCATCCTGAATTTAGTTCAGGATCTTGTAATAAGATGCTGAAAAAGACCCTGAAACAAGTTCAGGGCGACAAGTTGGTTTTGTATGACAAACTATTTTCGTATTTAGCTAAATACGAAAATAGTTTGAAACAAAAAAATCGCTATATCAATCTCATTTTATAAACAACCCCTAGCCACCGAAAGGTGGCTAGGGGTTGTTCTTTTCCCCAGCCCGCTAGTGGTAGTACGGAATGTATTTTAAGAAATCCCCCTTTTCATTCTCCCACAGAGTCTGTGTCCACGACTTTTGAAAAAGGGGGAAATATAAAATTAATTTATTATTATTATTCTCCCTTTTGAAAAAGGGAGAAAGACTGCGAAGCAGACAAGAGGGATTTATTTTATAAGTGATTTCGCGGTCATTTCTGCTGGAATATCCACACCCAATTCCTGTAAAATTGTTGGTGCTATGTCAGATAAAATCCCACGTTCTCGCAACTGAATATTCTCCGCGTTCTCGCCGATATAAATAAACTCAACCGGATTAGTCGAATGAGCTGTCTTTGTCATTTTAATTTTTGGATCATACATCTCTTCGGCATTACCATGGTCAGCCGTTATCATAATCGTATAGTTGTGTTGTTTTGCGACTTCAACCAATCGTCCACAACAAATATCAACAATTTCTACTGCCTGTTTTACCGACTCAAAGTTCCCGGTATGGCCAACCATATCACAATTCGCAAAGTTCACTAACACGAAATCAAACTTTTCACTTTCCAATTGTTTGACCGTTTCTTCAGCCACAATATAAGCATCCATTTCAGGATGTTGTGCGAAAGTCGCTGGTGCAAAAGTACTTGGCACTTCAATTTGTGTTTCGTTTTTATATGGCTCTAATAATTTGCCGTTGAAAAATGATGTCACATGTTTGAACTTTTGAGTTTCAGCTATCCGCAATTGTTTCAAACTGGCATTTGAAATAACTTCACCCAATAGATTTTCCATACCACCACTTTCTGTCATCGCACCGATTGCATTATAGGGAAATTCGTCATAATATTTTGTCAAACCACAAAAAGTTATATCCAATTTTTTATCGCGTTTGCCATCATATTTATCCTCGACAAAAGCAAAAACTAATTGTATTGCTCTGTCCTGTCTAAAGTTAAAAAATACAACGCTATCGCCATCTTTGACGCCGTCATAATTTTCGACAACACTTGGCGGAATATATTCATCAACCATATCACTTCCATCAGGAGTTTTGACATTTTTATAAGCATCTTTTATTGCGTCTTCAACATTTTTGAACTTTTTGCCGTCGGCTTTTACGATTAAATTATAAGCTTTATCGGTCAAATCCCATTGCTTGCTTCGGTCCATAGAATAATAACGACCTTGAACCGTCACGGTTTGACCAATTCCAATTTCTTTGATTTTATCCTCGAGCTGTTTCAAATATTCCAACGCACTTCGCGGTGCAGAATCTCTGCCGTCGGCAAAGAAATGGATATAAACTTTTTTGATGCCGACTTCTTTTGCATGTTTCATCAGTTCAAAAAGATGATCCTGATGTGCATGCACGCCTTCATCTTGAACTAATCCCATTAAATGTAGTGCGGAATTTTTTTCTAGACAATTATCAAAACATTTTTTGAGGTTTGGCGACTTAAATAATGTGCCATTATCGATTTCATCTTTAATTCTTTTTAATTCTTGTACGACAATTCTACCAGCACCCATATTCAGATGCCCAACTTCGGACGATCCCATATAACCTTTTGGTAATCCGACTGGTTCACCGCTTGCATCGAGTTCTGTGTGTGGAAATTTTGCCAAATATGCGTCGATATTTGATGTTTCTGCTACTGCGACTGCATTATATTCTTTTTCTTGGCTGATACCCCAGCCGTCACGCACAATTAATAAAACTTTTGACATTATTTTACTCCTTCGAATTTCCCATCTAATATTGCATTTTTGATTTTTTCAATATCATCTGCAAGAACTCTATCTTTTGTCGTTTTTGATACCAAACTTCTTACAATTTTATAAGTTTTTTGATTTCCAGTACCAGCTTTTAATGGTTTGTGAAATTCCAAACCTTGTGCTGATGCTAATAATTCTACGGCGATGATTGTTGCAACATTTTCTACCACTTGATTGAATTTTATCGCACCCCACATTCCCATACTCACAAAATCTTCTTTGTTTCCGCAGGTCGGGATACTATCTGCCGTTGCAGGATGTGCCAAAGTTTTATTTTCGCTAGCGAGCGATGCCGCCAAGTATTGACTTATCATCCAACCACTTTCAACGCCCGGTTTTTGTGCGAGCATGCTCGGTAATATTCCACTAGAGTTTGATACTATCTGAAAAATCCTGCGTTCGCTGATGTTTCCAAGTGTTGTCAAACTATTGCAGGTGAAATCGAATGCAAATGCGATCGCTTGTCCGTGGAAATTTCCACCGGAAATTATTTTCACTTTTTTACCTTTGATGGAAATTAAAGGGTTATCTGTGGCACTGCCAAATTCTGTATCCAGAATTTGGCTTGCGTGTTTTAATGTATCAAAAACTGCACCGTGAACCTGTGGGATACATCGCAAACTATAACTATCCTGAACCCGAACATCGCCGTTTTTATGCGAATTTCGTATTTTGCTATTTGCCATTAGTTTAGTCAAAATTTTAGCAACTTTTATTTGACCCAAATGTGGTTTCAAATTATGTATTGCGATATCAAAAGGCGAATCTGAACTTTTCAATGCTTCCAGACTTAATCCAGCTGACAAGTTGCTCGCATTAAATACGAAATTCGCTTTTCTCAAAGCCAATCCGCCGACACTTTGCATTGCTTGAGTGCCATTGATTAACGACAATCCTTCTTTTTCTTTTAGATTTAATGGTTTGATTTTTAATTTTTTGAATAGTGTTTTGGTGTTTTGCCAGTTTTTATCACCGATTAATTTTGCTTTACCTTCGCCGATTAGAACTAATCCGGCATGTGCTGATGGAGCAAGGTCGCCAGATGCTCCTACGCTTCCACGTGAAGGAATATGTGGCACAATTTTTTTATTCAAAATTTCAGCAATTTTTTCCACGACTTCTGGTCGGACTGCTGAATTTAGATAACACAATTCATTTGCACGCAAAAATAATATACCTCGAGCTTGTTCGTCAGTTAAAGGTTCACCTGCTCCGCAAGCGTGGGAGCGTATTAAATTAAATTGTAATGTTTGACATTCTTTTGATGGCACAACTTTTGAAGCTAGATCGCCAAAGCCAGTATTGATTCCATAAACTGCACCAGCAGTTTTGACGTATTTTTCCATCAAGCCACGATACTTTTTCAATTTTGATTTTGTGTTTGCTGACATTTGCACTTTTTCGCCAAGTGCCGATACCTCATAGATATTTTTTAGTGTTGGTTTTTTTCCTAATATGAACATATTCTCTCCTATTGCAAAACTTTTTTAATTTGTAATTTTTGTAAATCACCTAAAGTTTTAGCACCATTAGCTTGTAGTTTTTTTAAGAAATGGTACAAAACTATTTCCGTCATTTTAGCATCAGCCAAAGCTCGATGCCAACCTTTACAATCGTGTCCGAGCTCTTCGACTATAATACCAAGTCGATTTTTTGAAAATTCGCCGTGAGTACGTGCATATTTGAGCGTATCTAAAATCACTTTACTGCCTAACTTAAATCCAGCTTGAGCTAATTCACAAGACATAAAACTTATATCAAAATCAGCATTATGACAAACGATTACACAATCTTCCAATACCGACAAAATTTTTGGTGCAGTTTGGAAAAACATTGGTTTATCAGCGACCATTTCATTAGTTATGCCATGTATTTTTACTACATATTCATCGATATTTTTACCGGGATTTATTAAAGTTTCAAAACTCAATACTCTACTATTATTTTGCGATATTAATGCTGCGAATTCACATAATTTAGCACCTGTTGCTGGGCTCAAACCAGTAGTTTCTGTGTCGATACAAGCGAATTTTATTTCTGAAATTGGTTTTTTTAATATGTTATCCATAATACAGTATCGTCCTTGCTAATATCCCGAAAATTGTAGTTAACGTAAAGGACATATAAAAGTTGAACTTTGAAATATCCATTAATCTTTTAGTTTTTGCATAAATACCAACAGCTAGCCAAATTGCGATGAAAATTATCCATAAATATCCGGGTAGCAAAAACAGTAAATAGAAAATTATTCGATATGATATCGCCAAATATTTTTCATCAAATGTTGGGAACGGTAAAGTTGGATCAAATAAATCTGATTCCAAAAAGTGCGTAAAATATGTTGCAAAGTAAGTGGTAAGTAAAAGGAATACCATAACCAAAACTGTTTTTTCGTCGAACAAACTGCCTGTTTTGGCAAATAAGTTTGGGGCGGAAAATATAAATATAACTAAAAAATGTAAAAGTTGATTGCTTAAAAAATAAACACTTTTTATTTTTTTTGCCTTTGATGAATTCCTGCTAATAGTGTCTGATAAAAAGTGGATTGTTGATATTATTGCGATAGATATCCAGCCGTTTATTTGTATGTTTCCGAATTCAATCCATGTATCGTTTAAATAAGAGTAAACAAATAAAATATAGAGCATAAAATGAATTATTGAATGAATCAATACACCCAGTAACGACTTTTTCTTCCAACCAACAAATGCACTTGTCTGAAAAACAAAATCTGCTATTAAGCTAGCTAATATTAATCGCCAAAATATAATCATTTTTTACCTCTTGGTAGTAAAAAAGTTATCGTCGTGCCTTTGCTCTTTACGCTACTAGCTGTTATTTTACCTTTATGTATTTTCACTATCAATTTTGATATAAACAATCCAAGACCATACCCTTTTTGATTGCCGATCTTATGAAATTTAGTGAAAATTTTGCTAACATCTTGTTTGCTTATGCCACTGCCATTATCTTTTACGGAAATTTTGAAATTATTTTTATCTAAACTGTAATTAACTTTTATTTTGCCGTTTGGCTTGCTAAATTTAATTGCGTTGACAATTAAATTTAGCAGTAATCGTTGCACCAACTTCTTATCACAAACAATTTTAGCTTTGGTTTTGATTTCTGCCACAATTTTGATTTTCTTTTGAGCGGTCAAATAATTAAGCTCATCAATAACTCTATCTAACAAAGTTTCAAAGTTATGAGCTTTTAATACGGGCTTCATTTTTGTGCTTTCGAGCCGTGCTGTGTCCAAAATATCCTCGATAAGTGTAGAAATATCAAGTAATGCTAATTTGGTCGATTCGATATATTCCAACCGTTTCACCGATGTTATTCTTTTGTTTTTCACACCTTCAAGATAACCCTGTGCTGAAAGTAATGGCACTTTTAGGTCGTGTGCGATGGCATTAAATAAATCCTCTTTCAGTTGATTAATTTTTTGTTCCAATATCACCTTTTGATACTTGTCTAATTGATTCGCCATACTATTAAAAGTCGAAAGCAGTTCTTTGAGCTCGCCCCAGCTTTTGGTTTCATCGATTTGGGTTTTGAAATTCTGTTTTGAAATTTGTTTCGCACCTTTGACAAGCTGATCCATCGGTTCTGTGATTTTTCTAGCGAAATAAAGTGCGGCGAAATATGAGAATGTCAAAGTTGCCAACATAAAAAATATAATCAGCATTGTTATTAGGTTGATGGTATAAAAAATCTCTCGACTATCTTGCAAAGATACTACATAAACATCAGGTAAGTTTGTTGGATAATACGCTCCGACAAATCTATGCTTTTTATAAGAGAGATTTTTTATGATATTCTCTTGGCTAGCGAAAATATTTTGTAGCTGATTTTTGCTAAAGCTAGGAATATTTAGTCTTTTAGGATTGATTATCTCACCATTTTTATTTGCCAAGAATAAAATACCGCTTTTGCCTATCGAATTTTGTTGGATTCTTTTTAGTAAACTAAAAAAACTAATTTCCCAGAATAAATAATTTTTTCGAGCTAAATTGGTTTTTTTAGTTTGCAAAATGTCGGCGAAATCCGAATTTTTGATTAGGGTGGTATCTTCTATATGGTGGGCGAGGTTAGAGCTTGCCATTTTCGCCAAATTCAGATGATTTTCGAGCAAATTTTGTTTCGCATGTTTTTGATATGAGAATAGTAATACGCTCATAGGGATAAGAGGTATTATAATGACTATTATAAATAGGCTGAATAATCTGCTAAAAATACTCATACCGATATTATATCTTTTTTAGCGAAAAGGGGATTAGGTGTGCGGAGTATCGATATATAAGGTATAATAATAGTATAGCTTGATTTTCGAATTGAGTTATAAATAAAAAGAATAAGAACGAGAATAAGAGAGAGAAAAAATGGAAAAGAATAAATTATATGTTGGGAACCTATCATGGGAAACAACAGAAAACTCATTGCAGGACAAATTTGCGGAAGCAGGTGAAGTTATTTCTGCAAAAATCATCACAGATAGAGACACAAACAGATCTAAAGGCTTCGGCTTTGTAGAGATGGCATCTGATGAAGCTGCTGAAAAAGCAATTGAGCTTTTCAATGGCAAAGAAGTAGATGGCAGAGAAATAAAAGTTAACTTAGCACAGCCTAAAAAATAACTTTCGATTTTTCAGAACA
This sequence comes from uncultured Elusimicrobiaceae bacterium, assembly GCA_964411485.1. Classification (GTDB taxonomy): domain Bacteria; phylum Elusimicrobiota; class Elusimicrobia; order Elusimicrobiales; family Elusimicrobiaceae; genus Pseudelusimicrobium. Next base: position 11,469 of record CAYPLD010000029.1, read on the forward strand.
AAAAAAGCGGTAGGGGAAACCCTCCCGCTTTTTTTATTGCAAATTTCTTGTCATCCTGATCGAAGTCGAAGGATTTCTTTCTCCCTTTTTCAAAAGGGAGTACCCGAACGAAAGTGAGGGGGAGGGATTTAT
>CAYPLD010000030.1:0-11436 GCA_964411485.1 uncultured Elusimicrobiaceae bacterium
AATTAAACCACATGATCCACCGCTTGTGCGGGCCCCCGTCAATTCCTTTGAGTTTTAATCTTGCGACCGTACTCCCCAGGCGGATAACTTAATGCGTTAGCGTCGGCACGGAAGGGGTCGATACCTCCCACACCTAGTTATCATCGTTTACGGCTGAGACTACCAGGGTATCTAATCCTGTTTGCTACCTCAGCTTTCGTACTTGAGCGTCAGTAAAGGCCCAAAAATCTGCTTTCGCCATTGGTGTTCCTCCTAATATCTACGCATTTCACCGCTACACTAGGAATTCCGATTTTCTCTGCCTCACTCAAGACATCCAGTTTCCGATGCAGTTTCTGGGTTGAGCCCAGAGATTACACATCAGACTTAAATGTCCGCCTACATACTCTTTACGCCTAGTGATTCCGAGTAACGCTTGCTACCTACGTATTACCGCGGCTGCTGGCACGTAGTTAGCCGTAGCTTATTCGCAAAGTACCGTCAATGATTTCTTCCTTTGCAAAAGAAGTTTACGATCCGAAAACCTTCGTCCTTCACGCAGTATTGCTGGATCAGACTTGCGTCCATTGTCCAAAATTCCTCACTGCTGCCTCCCGTAGGAGTAGGGCCCGTGTCTCAGTGCCCTTGTGGCCGATCACCCTTTCAGGTCGGCTATCCGTCGTCGCCTTGGTAAGCTGTTACCTTACCAACAAGCTGATAGAAAATAAGCCCATCTTAAAGCGTCGGAACTTTAATCTTTAGACGATGCCGTCTATAGATATTATGGAGTATTAGCTACTCTTTCAAGTAGTTATTCTCCTCTTTAAGGTAGGTTGCTTATTTATTACTCACCCGTCTGCCACTAAAATTAATCGAAGCAAGCTCCAATTAATTCTCGTTCGACTTGCATGTGTTATGCATACTGCCAGCGTTAACTCTGAGCCAGGATCAAACTCTCCATTAAAATTTATTATCAATAAACGGTAAACCGCTTATCGACAATAAATGACCTAATAGTTCGTTTGCTGACTTATCTCACTCATATTAAAGAATTGCCTTTCATCTTTCGATAAAAAGACTTGTATATGTTTCAAATAAACAACCTCAAACCTTGAAATCTTTCCCCCCTCATACCATATACCTATATATAAGGAAGTACTTCTTTTCAAACAGTCAGGCTGTCCACTTGCACATTTAGCATCAAATTTTCACAGAGCAAACTCCACTCCTTGCCTCCCATACTTTTTAGAAAGAAGCAAAGTGTAAAGCTGATTCTAACTTTTTTTTAGAGCATTTCTATGCTGTTGGAAATACCCTTTTTTGTATTTTTATATTTTACTATATTATTTTAAATTGTGTCAACAATTATTTTTATCGTCGATAACTTATAGGTTTTATCACCTTCATAATATTTTTTTTGTAAAAAAAATCTCCTTGACTTTTTTTGCTTTTCGCAACTAAAAAGAGGTCAAGCAATTCAAAATATATCCTATACTTACATTAAACCATATTTTCTAAATATGTGTCAAACTGTTTTTTAACGTTTTGTATTTCCTTCTTATTATTATATTAAGGAAAGGTATTGTTAGCGGACTAAACACTAACGTACTATACACTTTTAGTTTAGATATTTTTAATGGTTTGCCAAAGTTAAAATCTCTTGCGATAAGTGTTAATGTATCAAAAGCAAAAAGTAAAGGGAGCATTATTGAAAGTCGTAACCAAAAATTGTTCGGTAACTGATGAATGTACTCTTTACTTGTTAGTAATCCTTCACCACTTTTTAGTATCCATTTATCTAAAACTTGTTTTAGTTTGTAAAAATTTTGAGGCTTTGCTATGTCTTGTACAAATAAATTATGTACCTGTAAATCTTCAGCAGGAAGATAACATCTTTTGATTTTATAGTCCTGTTCTATATCCTTTAATATATTAACCAACTGAAGTGATTTTCCGATTTTTTCCGCCTGCAAAAATATCTGCGGATTGTAATGTTTTTTTGCTTTTAACATTATGAGTTTTGTCCAAAACACACCCGGCATTCCACCTATATAATAACAATACTCTTCCAGCTGTTTTGCGGTTTCTAATGCTTTTATTTTTTCATCGGAAAAATATTCTAAGTCTAATAACATTCCTTTACAAACGTTTTCCACAACTTCTATAACTAGCTTTTTCTCGTCGATATTTAATGTGTTGAAAAAATCTATACAGGTAGATAAATTTTCTAGTAATTTTTTTTCTGCAGTGTTTTTTTCTTTGGCTGAAAAAATTTCCTTTACCAAAGTTTCTGTTTCGTTTTTTTGTTGATGTATTAATAAGGAAGGAAATTTTTTCAGCCAAAATATTTTTCGCGTTTTAGATAAAAAGTTTGTGTCCGTGATGCTGTCCGCATAACGACATAATAAATATCCACAGGCAAAACAATTACGCATATTTTTTGGAATAAATTTTATGCTTAAATAAAATGATCGAGATGTGGTTTTTAGAAGATTTTTTATTTGATTATTCATTTTTTTATAAGATCCTGATTTTATACTGGATCCCGTGTCAAGCACGGGATGACTCCCTTCGGGGTCAGTTCAGGATGACAGGTCTTTTTTTATAAAAGATTTTTTAATTTTTCTATGAAATTTTCAGACGATAATTCAACACTACTGCCGCCTTGTGCAAAATCTTCTCTGCCACCTGCCGATCCGTTTATTTCTTTTGCAAATTCTTTTGCAATTTTTGAAATATCATCATCTAAATCTTTTGTTTTTCTTATGATAAAAGAACGTTTAGAATCAGTATCGGAAAAAGCTAATACAAATGTTTTCTTTTCGTTTTGGATTAATGCGTCTGATACATTTCTTAAACTATTCATCGAAATATTTTCACCAAAACTTACAATTAATTTTTTATTATCAGAAAGTTTTATTTCTTTTTTTTCTGTCGGTTTTGCTGATGAAATTTTTTCTTTTTTTATTATTTTTTTTACTTCCTCTTTTTCTTTTTCAAGATAATCCATAACAGCTAAACCGCTCACACCTTCTATTCTTCTTATCCCCGAAGAAACGGATCTATCTTTGATAATTTTTATTTTCAAAATTTCGCTAGTATTGGAAACATGTTTCCCCCCACAAAGTTCTAAACTGAATTTAACTTTTGGGTTTTTGAAATCTTCTTTTGAAATCAAAACAAACCTTGCAGGATCTTGATAATGTTCACCAACAAGTGTCACCGCACCAAATTTTTTGGCATTTTTTAATGGATGTTCTTCGCAAATAACCTGAAGTTCTTGTGCGATAACATCATTACAACTTTGTTCTACTTTTTCCAATTCTTCTTTTGTCATTGGACGCGAACATGTATAATCAAATCTAAATTTCTCCGCCGATACTTGTGATCCAGCTTGACGAATTTTGTCGCCAAAAATTTGACGTAATCCTTCATTGATTAAATGAGTCGCAGTGTGATTCGCTCGAACTCTTTTATCGTGATTAGCATCAACAATCGCTGTGATTTTTTGGTTTATTTTTAAGCCTTCCAAAACTTTAACTTTATGAATTATTAAATTTTCTAACGGTCTTTTTGTGTCAATAACATTCGCAAAAATTTTATTTTTTATACCCAATGTTCCAATATCGCCAACCTGTCCGCCAGCCTCTGCATAAAACGGCGTTACGTCTAATATTACGTAGCCACTACAACCTTTACATAATCCGTTTATAAGTTTGAAATCCTCGTCTAACATAGCTAAAATTTTTGCGTTTTGTTTCAACGTATCATAGCCAACAAATTTTGTTTTTGGTAGTTTAGTTTCAAGTTCATGTATCAAAAATGATTTTTGTTTTTCGCTTTCCGATACTTGCGTTTTTGATTTTTCTCTCGCTGATTTTTTTTCTTTATCAAAACTTTCTCTATCAACTTCTACACTTTGTGATTTTGCAATCTCTTCTGTTAATTCGAATGGAAAACCATAAGTTTCATATAACCAAAATGTCTCTTTGCCAGATATTTTTTTCGGATTTGTCGCTAAAATTTCGTTCAACTTTTCTAAACCTGCATTCAAGGTTTTGCCGAAAGTTTTTTCTTCTTGTAAAATTGTTTCTTTTATCATCGAGGCATTTTCTAACAACTCTGGATAAACATTTTCAAAACCTTGAATGCAGGTATCAGAAAGTTTATACAAAAATTCATTTTGTGCTCCAATTTTTTTACCATATCGCAATGCTCGTCTTATCAACCTTCTCAATACATATCCACGACCCTCATTCGACGGTAAAATGCCTTCAGATATCAAAAATACCGACGCCCTTATATGATCCGCAATTATTTTTAGAGCAGTATTTGTATCGTCAGTTTGTTTTTTAATTTTTAATATTTTTGACACTTCTTTAATTATATCCAAGAATAAATCCGTTTCAAAAGGATTTTTCATATTTTGAGTAGCCATTGCTAATCTTTCAAGTCCCATACCTGTATCGATATTTTTTTTCGGAAGTGATTTCAAACTACCATCTTCCTGTTTATCAAACTGAGTGAACACGAGATTCCAAATTTCCACAAAACGTGAACAGTCACAATTCGGACCCTTACATTCAGGGCAATGATCTTTACCAAAATCATAATAAATCTCTGTACATGGACCACATGGACCAGTCTGACCCATATTCCAAAAATTATCCTCTTCACCATACTCGAAAATTCTATCTTTTGGAACATACTTTTGCCATATCTCGTATGCCTCTTTATCACGAGGAGCAATTCCACCCTTATATATACTAATATAAAGCCGATTTTCATTCAATCCAAGCTCTTTTGTCAGAAATTCCCATGAAAATTCTATCGCTTCTTTTTTGAAATAATCGCCGAAAGAAAAGTTCCCCAACATCTCGAAAAATGTAAGATGTCTGTCGGTATAACCAACACTATCTATATCAGTAGTTCGTAAACATTTTTGACAAGATACTGCCCGTTTTAGGTCTTTTTTTATACCCAAAAAGTATGGTTTGAACTGAACCATACCTGCCGCAGTAAACAATAATGTTGGATCTGCCTTGGGAATAAGCGAAGATGATGGTCTTATGGTATGTTTTTTCGACTTAAAATATTCTAAAAATTTTTGCCTTATTTCAGCACTTTTCATTGATATCCTCTTAATAAAAACTGGAAATATTATTAAATAAAGTATATCATATTGGTTAAGGGAGGGATATTCTATGGAAAAAAGTAGTGGATACATCTTAATCTTAATCGGACTTGTTTTAATAGCCGTTAGTGTGCTATCTGTTTTTAAGGTGTTTACTGGACAAACTCCCCCAATTGAACTTATTGTTATCAAACCGATGACAATACAAACACAATATGGTGCATTAAATATGTCGGATATGTCATATCTTTCAAAGATGCTTAACCTCATTCTGCATAGTGTTATGATGTTTTTTGTACTTATAGCAGGTTCAAAAGTGGCACATATCGGAGTAGCTTTAGTTAAAAAATTTAGATAGAAAAAATTATGAGTGAATATTTCTTTATTATTAATCCGAAAAGTGGAAATACCAAAGACAACAAATCTTTAGAGGATTTTATATTGAAACTTTTTCCAGACTCGCAAATCCATTTCACCGATTATAAAGGTCATGCTAAAGAACTAGCAAACCAATGCGTCGAAGATGGATTCAAAAACCTAGCAGTAGTCGGTGGTGATGGAACTATCAATGAGATATTATCCGAAATTGTAGAACAAGATATCAATCTTGCAGTAATACCAAAAGGTACAGGAAATGGATTTGCAAGAATGATGAATATCCCCCTCACTCCGAAAAAAGCATTAAAACAATTGAAAAAATGGAAACCTATATCATGCGATGTGGGAAAAGTGAACGAAGATTATTTCATCAATATATCTGGAATAGGTTTTGATGCATATATTGCAGAAAAATTTAATAAACTTCCACCAAATTTGAGAAAGCTGGGAAAAATTGGTTATTTTCAGCTTGCGTTGACAGAATATTTGGAATATCATCATGAAGAATATCAGATAGAATATTTTAATGATATCGGCGAACAAAACATCATAGATACTCGTGCTTTGATGATATCTTTTGCAAACGGCTCGCAATATGGAAGCGAAGCTAAAATTGCTCCGGAAGCTTCAATAAACGACGGAATGTTGGATATGATAGTATTACCAAAACATTCGCTCAAAAATATAAATTCGATTGGGTTTATGTTTATCGGAAGCAGGAATCCTATGATAAAAAAATCAATTTTGAAAAGTAAAATAATTGAAAATCCATTAAAAAGCATCAAACTAAAAAAAGCAAAAGTTTCGTGTGAAAATTCACATGACAAAATTTTATATCATATAGATGGGGAACAAAAATCCGCTAAAGAACTTGAGATAAAAGTAATTCCGCAATCAATAAAAATTTTGAAACCGTAAAGGAGAACATTAATGAAAATACAAGTATCAGCAAGACATGTAAAACTAACAAAGGGGCTGAAGGATTGTTCAGAAGAAAGGGTAAAAAAACTCGAACATTATTTTGATCATATCGCATGGGCACAGGTAATTTTAACAATAGAAAAAAAAGCTAAACATAAAGCAGAAATAATTATCCACGCCGCAAGACAAACATTTAGTGCAACAGCAATAAGCACAGATATGTACGCATCAATAGATTTATCTGGTACAAAAATCGAAAAACAAATTAAAAAATATAAAGAAAAACTCAAAGATAAACATCTACATCGAGAAAAACCGGAAGAATTCATAACAGAAACAATTATCCCCGATCAAGACATAAGAATATCAGTAGTAAAGCCCGTAGAAGTAAAGCCGATGAATGCTGAAGATGCGGCAAGAGAGATGGAAATTTTGGGCTATACTTTTTGGATATACATAGATAAAGAATCCAGTCAAACAAAAGTGATTTTCAAAAGACTAGACGGTAGTTATGGAATATTAGAAACTATAAAAAAACGGCGATAGTATCGCCTGACTTTCTTTGCTTCGCAACTCGAATTTTCTCTTTTCTTTCAGAAAAGAAGCAAAGAACGATAACAAAAAATTTTATAGCTTGGTTAAAAAAATAAAAAGAGGTTAGAATATGATATCCAAACTGGAGAAATCGATAAAAGTAAAAGATCTTTTACAAGCAAAAAAGAAACATCTCAACTTGAAAATTGTTTGCGGTAAGCAACATCTAAATAAAAAAATAACAACAGCAAATTTGAATCGACCTGGACTTTCTTTAAGCGGATTATTAGAAAATTTTCGTGCAGAATCTATCCAGATTTTGGGACGCGGAGAAAATGCATTTTGTAAAAAAGAAAAAGTTTCTGATTTAGAAAAAAATCTAACAAAACTGCTCTGTCAACCGAACGTTCCTTGTGTGATAATAACATCAAAATTAAAACCATGTGAAACTCTAAAAAAAGTATGTCGGCGATGTAAAGTTCCTTTACTAAAAACCGATATGGATACAGCAGTTTTTTCTAATGAATTAACTGGTTTTTTAGAAGGCGAACTTGCTCCTGTATCTTATGAGCATGGCGTATTGGTACAAGTGTCGGGAATCGGTGTTTTGATTCGTGGCGATGCTGGTATAGGTAAAAGTGAATGTGCATTAGAGCTCATCAAAAGAGGTCACATTTTTATAGCAGATGACATAATTGAAGTACAACGTAGAAGAAACCGAATTTTAACAGGAACTTCACCATCAATATTGAAACAATACATGGAAGTTCGAGGACTTGGGATAATTGACGTGGAACTGCTTTTCGGGGTTGGTGCGATAATGGATAAAACTAAAATAGAAATGGAAGTAAACTTGAGACATCCAGATAAAGCACATTGCGAAAGGTTAGGATTGGATAATCATTCAGTCGATATTTTGGGCATAGAAGTGCCATCTCTAACCCTACCTGTAACACCGGGTAGAAATCTCGCAGTATTAATAGAGGTTGCCGCATTAAACGAACAATTGAAACAACAAGGGATACATCCTGCAAAAAATTTCAGCAAAAAATTAAATAAAAAGATTTTGAAAAATGAAAAAAAAGGCAAATAAAAAAATATTGATAATTTCAGGAATGAGCGGTAGTGGTAAAACCTATGCGTTAAAAGTTTTAGAAAACTTGGACTTTTATTGTATAGACAATATACCTTTTAGTATGTTCGATAAATTTATGGAATTTGCAACAAACGAAAATCAATTAGAGAATGTCGCAATCGGTTTGGATATCAGAATAAGAAAAAATCTAGAAAGTATAAACACCAAAATATCAGAACTAAAAAAACAAGGTGTAATAAAATTAATATTTCTCAATTCAGACGATAAAACACTAATAAAAAGATACTCCGAAACAAGACATAAACATCCACTTGGCGAAAACATCATTAGCTCTCTAAAAAAAGAACGAAAACTTTTGAGACCGTTAAGATATATGGCGGATAAAGTTATAGATACATCTAATTTCACACTTGGCGAGTTCAAAGAACGAGTTACGAAATTTTTAGAAGTAAAAAAATCTCAAGACATGCAAATAACACTTATGTCTTTTGGGTTCAAACATAATGTACCTTTAGATGCAGACATAATTATGGATTCAAGATTCATAAAAAATCCATATTACGTAAAGGAGTTCAAAAATAAAACCGGATTAGACCAAAGCGTAAAAAATTATGTACTAGGATTTAGACAAACAATAGAATTTATCAATATGTTTACGAAAATGATAAAAAAGCTTATTCCTCGATATATAAAAGAGGGAAAAAGTTATTTGACAATAGCTATTGGTTGTACGGGCGGAAAACACCGTAGTGTTGTTATCTCGAAAGAAATCACAAAGAAACTCAAACAGCTTGGCTATAATGTTAATCAATTTAACAGGGATATAAAAAAGTAAAATGAAAACAATAATCATAATAACACATGGAAGTTTAGGAGAAAGTTTAATAGAAACAGCTTCTAAAATACTGGGCAAGGATGGAGTAAAAAATATAAAAAGTTATAGTGTATCCGGAAAAATTTCTATTGAACGACTGGTAGAAAATTTAAAGATAGATGCAAAAAAGTATAAAGATGGGTTCGTAATATTCACGGACATTTTTGGCGGTAGTGCCACAAATTCTGCAATGTCTGGGTTTGTAGATTTGAAAAACAGTACCGTTATAAGTGGTGTGAATTTGAATATGATTTTATCCGCTTTAGGTCATATAGATATGGATATTTCGAAACTTTCAAAAAAAATTATTAAAGATGGCAAGAAATCGATAATAGACGTAAAAGAACTTGTGTTAAGGAAATAAAATGGTAGTAGAATTTATAAGAGTAGATGATAGACTAATCCATGGACAAATAATCCAAGCATGGCTTCCTGTGATGTCAATAGAAGAGATTTTAGTAGTATCCGAAGAAACCGCAAACGATAAGATAAGAAAGTCTATGATGCGGATATCAGTTCCTAAAAACTACAACCTTGAAGCTTTCGATTGTAATAAGGCAAAAAAATATTTAAAAGACAATGGTAACAAAAAAATAATGGTACTATGCCATACAACAAAAGAACTTCGCTGTTTAATCGATGGTGGAATAAGTTTCACAAATATTAATATTGGTGGCATGCATTACAGTCATGGAAAAAATGAGATAGTAAAAAATATTTTCGCAAATAAAGAAGATATAGATAATCTAAAGTTTTTCATATCCAAAAATATTGATATAGATACAAGAATGATACCTTCAGAAAAAAAAGAGAACATGAAAAAAATTCTCAATTAGGAAAAGTATGGAAGCTGGAATATTATTAAACCTTATATTATTGTGTATGCTCTCGGCAATACTAGAGCTGGACACTTCTTTTATTGGGCAATTTCAATTATCTAGACCAATAGTAGTAGGAACAATATTTGGGATACTAACAGGAAACATTCTTCATGGCTTACAAATGGGGATATTTGTAGAACTTTTACTTTTAGATTTTGTGCCAGTAGGAGCATTTACAGTACCAAGTGGAAATGTTGCAGTAGCGTGTTGCTTGCTGATGCAATGGCTTTATGGATTAGCACCTCAATATTCTTTCCCCATAAGTATTTTGTGCGGATGGACTTATGCTTACATGGAAAAATATATCAGAGTAGCATATTCAAATCGACATAAATTAACCGAACAAAACATCGTTGATAATTTAGACATCTTAAAAAAATGGCTTCTAAAAAATATGTTTATAAATTTAATATCCACATTTTTATTTATACTACTAACGACGATTATTGTTGGAAAAATTTCAAAATTATTATTTCCTTTTGTGCCAGAGAAAATTAATTTAGTATTAATGTTTTCTTACTTAATTATCCCATGGATAGGAGCGGGAAGATTGTTGACAAATTTTGGACAAAATTTATTTAATGGGAAGCAAAATGGATAAAACAATAAAATGGAGAATATTTTTTAGATCCTTGTTCTTAAGGGCTGGTTGGAATTTCAAAAAATTCCAAAATATTGGTTTTCTATTCGTAATGCTTCCTGTTTTAAGAAAAATTTATAAAGATGATAAAAAACTCAAAACTGTTATAAAAAGAAATCTAGAAGTTTTTAATACAAATCCCATAATGTCCAGTTTCGCTTTTGGAGTATTAACACGATTAGAACAAGAAATATCTAAAACAAACAAAAAAGATATCAATAAAATAGAAGATCATTGGCGTCTTACAAAAGATGCGATAACAACAGCATCAGCATCGATAGGCGATAATTTGTTTTTACAAGTTTTGAGAGATTTTTCATTAGCGGTAACCGTATTTTTAAGTTTAATATTCGCATTTAACACTTTAGCTCACACACATTCAAGTTATTTATATTTTGTAGACAATATGGAATCTGTCAATAAAATTACTCTTATTATTCCTGCAATCGCAATGCTTTTGACATATAACATCACGACATTAATAATAAGGTGGAGAGGATTAGAATTTGGATATAGTTGTACGAAATTTTCATGTTATGGTCTTCGGATAATCAAATGGGATAAACTAATTAAAAACATAAAAATTTGGGGTTTAATATTAACAACATTGTCCGTAGTATATTGGTTAATCAACACAGCATTAATGTCTAACAATTTGAGTGATGTGATAATAACATCGTTAGAAGCTATTACATTAGTCACGCTTGGCATTGTATTGAAACGGAAAGGATTTACAATAGTACATTTATACTTTTTGTGTATATTAGCAGGTTGTGTGGTATCATTTATAGTAGTGTAGCATAAAGGAGAAATTAGTGATAAAACAAGAAATAAAGATTACAAACAAATTAGGATTACATGCTCGTCCTGCAGCGTTAGTCGCAAAGGCAGCGGGTGGTTTTAAGAGTGAAATAAAATTTGTCAAAAACGGTGTAGAAGTGAACGCAAAAAGTATAATGGGAATAATGATGCTCGCTGCAGAATATGGTTCAAAAATAA
>CAYPLD010000031.1:0-11037 GCA_964411485.1 uncultured Elusimicrobiaceae bacterium
TAAAGTATCTCTTAAGTTTTTGTCATCATCAACAACCAAAATTTTTGCTTTACTATTGTCCATAAACTATTTCTCTTCTTTATAAATAGGTAGATATACATTGAACATCGTACCTTCATCTAGCTTGCTCATAACTTTTATCTGTCCCTCGTGTCTTTTAATAGCTTTTTTTACTACCGCCAAACCAAGACCTGTTCCTCTTGCTTTTGTTGTGAAAAATGGTGCGAACATTTTTTCATTTGTTTCTTTGTCTATACCCGGACCATCATCCGAAATCGATATTTTTATAGAATTTTCTTTTACTTTCGTTGCAACCGTTATCTTCCCACCTTTCTCTGAAAGTACCTCTATGGCATTGCCTATCAAGTTTCTGATAGCTTGTTTTATCTCTTCTGCATCTATATTTACTAGTACGTCTTCACCAGATATTTTATCTATAATTTCTATATTATCAGGAACTAATAATGAACTCATAATATCCCGTAGATAATCATTGATATGATTAGGATTTAACTGTAAATCTCTTGTTCTAGCAAAACCTAAAATCTCACTTATGATATCGTTCGCCTGTTTAATTTCTGAATCTATAATCGCCAAATGTCTTTCTATTTTTGGATCTTTAATATCCAGATTTTCTATTTTTGTTTTTATCAAATATACAGAATTTTTTATAACAGCTAATGGATTTCTAATTTCATGACTAACGATAGATGCCATCTGTCCGATAGTAACTAATCTTTCTTTTTTGATAAGTTCTTCTAAAACGCTTTTCAATTCTCTTGTTCTAGCATCGACTTTTATTTCTAATGTCTGATTCACCGACTCTAAATCTTTTTGAACTTCCAATATTTTTTGTGTTTTGAGTTTTAGACTATCCATCATCTCGCCAAAAGCTAATGCTAGATCGCCTATTTCATTATTCGGTGCGATTAAATCTGGTGTTTCGTCAAACTTACCTTCACTCATTTTTATCGCCGCAGAATATAAAATTTTTATCGGTCTTACAACTATCACAGATAAATAATAGCTACACAAAATCAAAAATAATAATGCACCAACTAACATCCAAAGGTATCCTTCTTTCACGACCATATAAACTTTACTACTTGTGTTAAGTTGCTTGCGATAATATATTTTCCAGTTGAGTTTGCTGATATTTTTCATAGCAGAAAAATATAATGTTTTATTTTGTTTTAACATCTCGCCACGATAAGCACTTTCTTTATCGTTAAATTCTTCAAAAAGTTTGCTCGATTGCTCATCATCGCCTCTTACAACACCTTTTGCTATCGACGATGCAATCACTTCTCCATCTCTTGTAAAAAGAGACCATAAAATCGATTCTCGGTTGTTATAACTTCTGGTTATTTTATCTATAAAACTTACGTTCAAGCCAACTGCCAACCATCTTTTCTGATTCTTGTATGTCAACGGTGTATATAGATTTATAAATACTTTTTCGTCTTTGATTTTTTGTAGATCACCGACTAATATTCGCCCGATATAATTTACATAATCCTCTTGACTTATTTCTGATATGGTTTTGTTGTAATCTATTTTATAATCGTTCCCCCCTTTTATAAGCTCCTTGCCTTTGGCATCTATCAACGATACATAAGAAAAGTTTCTGTTGAATTGATAAAAGTCAGTGATGTAATCTCTCTGACTTTCACTTTCTCTTATCCCCGTTTCATAATTTTTCGAAAAAGCAATCACGTCTTGTTCGTATTTTTTGAAAATATCCACGATTGTGTTTTCGATATTATCTAAAACAAAAAAATTATCCTCCATTATCTCTTCTTGGATAAGATTCGTAGTTCGATTATACATAAAGAAGCTCACAATACTCATCGGTACTATACTAACTAAAAATAGTATTGCAAGTATCAGTAAAAATAAATTACCTGTTTTTTTTCTATCTGCTGTCATGTATTCTCTCTTTTATATTCAAAGGGGCATAAAAACCCTTTTATGCCCCTTTATATTCAATCTAAATTTTAGTGCGGGTTATTTCTTATCCACAACTTCCTGCTGGTGCCTTATCGGGACTTGCCTGAGGATTAAATTTTTTGAACTTCTCTATTTTTGTTATATCCCTCATATTAGTTAATAGTTGTCCTTCCCACAACAATGTAGGCGATGCCGACGCACCATAACTATCAGAATATTTCACATCTGCTCTTAACAAATCTTTTCCACGTTCAAACTCTTTCTCGATTTTCGCTGGATTTATCCCTGCTTTTTTCGCCGCATCTTGCCATTTATCTGTCTGATACTCTTTATTTCTGTGAAATAAATATTTATAGAACTTTTCTGGATACATTTCTTGGATAATCAACTGGCGAACATTCTCTTCCCACTCCGGCTGACCATGTAAAGAATTAAATCCATCACCATTTTCACTAGCGATATATCTGATTCGAACTTTCACATCTTTAGGAAATGTTCCTTCGTTCAAACTTGCTATCACAGCATTTTCTGCCATAACACCATAAGGACATTGTGACATCACAAATATCTCAAGTAGATTTTCTTTTCTATCTCGACCAGCAAAAACACCTTGTCGTGTGCTTTTGCCTAATACTATATATTTATCAGTTTCGCTCGCCATACCTTTTTGGATAGCAGTTTCAAAAAATGGATTTATGTTTTCATCTTTCTCTATTATATATAAAGGTAAGAAATCCATATCGATACCTTTAAACTTTCGTAAAGCTGAACTATAAGGAACTCTTCTCACTTCCGCTTGCATCTTTAGATATTGTGAAATATTTTGTGTGAGCTGTTTATCCTCCTTGCCTTGAGATAAAGTTTCATGTTCTACAACATACATATTAAATTTAATTTTATCTTTCGATACAAATATTCTTTTATCTTTTGAAAGTTTTGAGTTTATATGATTCATCAAGCTAGTTAAATCTCTATCACCAGTATACAATTTAGAATTAATTAGTATAGTAGAGCCGTTTGGTATACTTTTAGCTTGTAAAAAATCATATTCTTTTTGCATATATGTGTCGCCATTTTTTTGGCTGATACTTCTGACTTTTTTCGGCGATAAACCTGCATATACCGATGCTTCCTGCCAATTGCTTCCGCTCATCATAGCTAAAAGATAATTGTTTGTATTTACTGGATAATTATTTTTTACAGCTAGATATGTTTTTGATTCTTCAAAATCTGCTTGTCCAAATTGCGATAACAATTTTTTTGTCTTATCGTTTTTGACCATAAACGGCACAACATTTAATTCGACTTTATCGCCAAATCTATTTTTGATAAGAACTGCATTCTTCACATCAACAGCTGATTTATTGTTATAAAAATTCATAATAACATCAAGTTTTACACTATCTTGAGCAAAACTAAATCCAGTAAAAATAAAAACTACACACAAAAACCCTGCTAACTTTTTTAGCATATATATCTCCTATTAAATTACAAAAATCTAAATTTTATTGTTCAGTTTTATCTTCTAGTTCAAATACAAAACCTTTCATGCCTAAAGAAATTAGCAAATTGTATACTAATACAAAAAACAAAGTTGCAATCACCAACATGAACATATAAGCTACCGACATTAATAGTATGTTCGTCAACATAGCTGATACCGTTGCATATATTTCATACATCGCATTGATTACAGCATATATCACACCAATCGCAAACAACGCTAGTGGATATGCAGAAAATACCACCGAAGATACCTGAATTCTTTTTAATTGTACTTTCATATTTTTACCTCTTTTATTTTTTCGGTTTTAATATTATCAATATTCTTGATACATCTTTACCGCTATCTATTTTTGCTACCTTAACATATAAGGTTTTACCCTGATACTCGGTATCCAAATCATACACTTTCCCTGGATTTTCCATCGCCATACTCACAAGCTGTATCACATCGCTATTTGCATTGTCAAAAATATCCAATAAGTGAACTTTACTTTTGCTTTTTAGTGCTTTGAAATTAGCATATAAAACCATATTATTTTCGTCAACAACTATTGCTTTTTCATTTTTGCTAATAGTTATATCCACAACGGCCTTCCACCACGCTTTTTCTGAAACATGAGATTTCGCTGATACACTTTCAAAACTTTCCAGCTCACCCTTAACTTTACCCAAGAATTTGCTCACAGCTCTCGCCAGTCCTCCTATCTCGTCATCTCTCTCTAAAAATGCAAAATTGAAACTTTTTGTTGATATATTATTTATGCTATCAGTCATAGAACTGATAGGTGCTATTACCTTATAATAGAACATCATAAACAATCCAGCTCCCATCAACGCAAGTATCGCGATACTACCTATAAAAAATTGGAACATCGCTTTCTTGATTAACGCCTTCGCACCAGCTCTCGAAAACTGAATATTGATTATCCCTACAACTTCATCGCCTTTTGCTTTTAACGGGATTGCCATATCATAATAGTTTTTATCACCGAACATCTCGACATACGGACGCCTACTTGTATATGCTCTTGAAATAGCATCTGTTTCAAAACCTATTTCTGATTCATAAGCATCATAACTTGTACCGATATATTTACCACGCTTATGCCATCGTATCATTCCACGATAGTTTAGATATATAATGTTGATTATTCGTTCATCTTCATCGACCCATTCATTTAGAAGTTCGGCTTCATCGAACCCAGCTGCACCAAAAGGTTTAACCGTTAGATTTTTCACAAAGAATGAAGTTTTGGGTCTGACAAGTTCTGCTATCTCACCTTGAAGTTTTTTATCAAACACAAATTTGAACATATTAAAATAAAATAATGCACCTAGTATCAACGCATATATCGCTGCCAATGCGTACCATAAGAACCATTTTGTTGTTAATTTCATATCTAAAATCTCCGTTTACTATTCACCAAATATTGATTTAATTCTTTCTAAACCAGCCGTTGCGTCCAAATTACCCGGATCAGCTTTGACTGCTTCTAAAAATTTCTCTTTCGCTCTCTCGAAATCTCCATCGTTGAAATATTTCAACCCTTCTTTATACAAATTCTGTGAGGCCTCCATCGCCTGTTCGCTCACATTCTCTTCCCCTACAATTATCGGAACTATAATTTCTTCTATTTCCTCTTCGTATAGTTCGCTTTCTAAACTTCCAGCTTCAGCTTTTGATTTTTCTGCTAATAAATCTTCTTCAAATTTTTTCTCACGAGCTAATCTTTCGGCTTCTTTTCGTCTATTTATAAGTGCTGTCCTTTCATATCTTGCTTGTTTTATCATACTATTCACACTCTTGCTATCATATCCCCATTTAAGAGCATATTCATAATTTTTTATCGCTTTTGTGTATTGATTTTGAGAATAATATCGTTTCGCTGTTGCAAAATAATTTTCACCTATCTGTTCGCCCACTTGTCGTGATAACCTTAATATCTGCTTATCTTCTGGCTGTATTTGTAACGCTTTGTTAAATTCTTTATAAGAACTTGATAAATCACCTTCATTATAATATTGTACTGCCACAGTTAGAATATCGTTTATTTTTTGTTTCTTGATTATATTTTCAGATTTTGATATTTTATTTATCAACCTATTGTTTTTCTTCAATATTAAAAGAGCATTGTACCATTGATCTATCGCACGTTCATACTCTTCTTGTTTGAATGCCTCATCGCCTCGTTTTTCATGTTCCTTTGCTATTTCTTTATCTATTCTTTTAAACCAGTAATTTGCTTTAGCATGTGTCGGTTTTATCACAAGTACTTCTTGTAAACTTTTTTTTGCATCTGGTAATCTTCCAGTATTATAAAACATCAACGCTTCTTTGTACTTTTGATCTATTATCTTCGCTTCGCTAGTTGTACCATATATACCCATTCTTGACGACATCTTCGCAAGCGTTTCTGCTTCCTTAAAATTCGGATCAATACCAAGTATTGTTATACACATTTCATATGCACGTTGATAATCCCCTCTCTTGTACATTATATATGCGTTCTCGTAGATGTTTCTTAATGTAAAATTTAAAATCTTTTCTTTTTCTATCATCATAGTGGTGATATATTGCTTTTTGCTTTCTGTTGCAGGAAGTGTGCCTAATGATATTTTTTGTAGATCCAACATTATCCCACTTTCTTGACCGGCTTTTCTTACGGGTCTTGAGTGTGCGAGATCTGGGTAGACATCACAAAAAGCTAGTCCATTCGCTAAACCGATTATCGCCAAAAATATTGCAAATTTTTTCATAAAAAAAGTTTCTCCTAAAAATCTAAAATGGCATTCCACCGCTCATCATATCCTTAATCATCGGTGCGAGAATCAAAATAAAAACCGTTGGGAAAATAAATACGAATAAAGGTATCAACATTTTTGTTGACGCCTGTGCTGCCAACTTTTCTGCTCGATTTAATCTTCTAAACCTCATATCTATCGAAAAATTTCGAAGTAAATCTACCAAACTTGTACCAAGCTCATCTGATTGAATTATTAAACCTACAAAACTCTTGAACTCCTGCGTTCCTGTCCTTGCCGCCATTCGTTCAAGTGCTTCTCTTCGAGAATAACCTAATTGAACTTCATTTGTCATTTTCGCAAGTTCTTCTTCCAAAACCGTTTTTTCTTTTGCCTGTTTTATTATTCTTTCGAACGCTGTTAAATAATCTAAACCAGATTCTATAACCAACGCTGCCAAATCAACCGTTGTAGAAAAATGAGCTAACAAACTTTCCTGTCTTTTTTTGATTTTTGCTTCAAACTGATAATCTGGAATATAAAAACCTGCTACGAGTCCAACAAGTGCGAACAACCAACTTCCGAAGATTAAAAATAATATTATCGGAAGTAATACCGACCACAACATTTTCATATGCAACATTTGGATAGGTGTAGGATTTTTTGGACTTCCCAGTAATAAATGCGTTTGTTCTAATTTTTTTGCAAGACCAAACGATTCCAACACAAAGTAATCTATTTTGTGTAAAAAATTTTTATCTTTGTCTAAACCTGCAAAAGCCGATACTGATTTTGACTCTTTAGATTCTACATCGACAAAACCTTCGCCTTTTTTTGCAGGAGATATCAGTCGGAAGAAAAACCAAAAACAGTTTAACGCTCCAACTAAAATAACAAACTTTAATAATATGCTTTCCACTATACTAAATACTTGCATATTAGACCTTTATCTCCCCTAATTTTTTTACCATCTTCATACCTATAAATATCCAGAGCATTGCGAACATTAATACGATGAACCCTGTCAATGTTAAGTAAAAGTTTAGCATCTGTTCCGTTTGGAATAGGAACATAACACCAAGCATAATCCACGGCATTATACCGACCACAAGTGCCTGTATCTTTTGTTGAGCCGTCATTGCTTGTGTTTTTTCTTCCAATTTACTTTCTTCTCTGATATTCTCGACTATCCTTGCAAAAATCTTGGTTAAATTACCACCAACTTGTCGTTGAAGAACTACCGCTTTTACCATATAAGAAAGCAATCTACTATCTACCCTATCTTCCATTGCTTCTAGTGCTTGTTCGAACGGTGTACCTAATCTATAACTTTTTATTACGAGTCCAAATTCTTCTGCGATTGGTTTTTCCAAATCTTTTGATACTAATTCAAAACCTTGCACGATATCCATACCAGATTTCAACGAGTTTGATAATAATATTAATGCGTCCATTAGTTGACCATTTATTTTTATCCCTCTTCTTTTTTTCAAACTATCTGCCAACATACCCGGCATTCTTGTACCGACTTTGTATCCGATAAAAGTGAAAAATACAAATAAAATAAGTCCAAATATTCCGCCTGATAACATTCCAACAAAAACACCAAATAACGAGAATAAAACTAATGGTATTATCACAAGATACTTTACGTTCAAAGTTAAGAATTGTCTGTCATAATAATCCGTCCATTCTTTTGTCTTTTTGATTCTTTTGTCTAAAATATCTTTTATTCTTTTTTCTTCAGTTGTGATAAAGAACATCACCGCAAAAAATATAAATAATGTTCCAAGAACCGCAAGCACGAAATACAATATATTAGGTGCATAATATTTTTTCTCGTTCACACTGATACTTTCTGTCAAAGGAAGTCTACTCAAACTTTTGAACGCGTTATGCGATAACAACGCTATACTATCTATTGCTTGCTTATATTTTTCCTGACGCTCACTATTAGAAGTAGCATCTGTGAAAGACGCTAACACTGTTTCCATATCTTGATGTATCAAATCAAAACTAGCTAAAACTGCTCGACCTCGACCATCTAAACTATCATAAAAAGTGTAATAAGTGCCGTCTTGTTTTCTTATTTTGATGTTATAAAGCTTGATTAACGAAAGCAAATATCTGATTCTTGCTTTTGCATATTTTTCTCTCAATAAAACCGGCGGTTTACCCGCTTGGCTTTCTGTATCAAAAACTTCTTCACTTATCCGAAGAAAATCTACTATATTACCTGACGCCTCTTTCCAAATATCCGCTTCGCTCTGAACACCCTGTGATTTAGATTGCCACACTAATCTCGATGACATTTCGTCCATATCCGGTTCTATCCATTTTGGGATAGCCACATCAGATGCCTTCCCGCCTTTAGGAGTACACTTATAAGTTTTTGTTTTTGCTATGCTTTGTCTGTCTGTATCTTTATCAAAATAGCTATCAAACAACTGCATACGCTCGCGTGCACAGGATATTATAAATTTTTCCCTATCAGAAAAAATATCCGCATGCAAGACAGAACTAAACATCATACTTATTGTTAATAAAATCAATACTTTTATTTTCATTTTTCTTCTTTTATTTCTTTTTTAGCAAAGCTTTCTTTTGAAACTTCCAACCCTTTAGCTTTGAACTCATCATAAAATAAAGGTAATACACCAGTTGGTGCAAAGTCGCCTTGAACCTTTCCTTCTTTATCTAATCCAGTTTGTTTATATCTAAATAAATCTTGCATTTTTACATTATTCTCTTCTCTGCCAGTTATTTCTGTTATATGTGTAACCTTTCTACTACCATCAGAAAATCTTGATAACTGAACTACTACATCAACTGCTGAACTTATCATTTCTCGGATAGCCCAAATTGGAAGTTCCGCCGATGCCATCATACACATCGCTTCCAATCGTGTGATTGTGTCCCGTGGAGTGTTGGCGTGAATCGTTGCGAGTGAACCTTCATGACCGGTATTCATCGCTTGCAACATATCCAATGCTTCCGAGCCACGACACTCACCAACTACGATTCTATCAGGTCGCATACGTAAACAGTTTTTGACCAAATCTCTGATAGCAACTTCACCCTTTCCTTCGACGTTAGGTGGTCTACTTTCTAAAGCTATCCAATGTGTTTGTTGAAGTTTTAATTCTGCCGTATCCTCGACAGTTATAATACGTTCATCAGATGGTATATATGTAGATAATGCATTCAAAAATGTCGTTTTACCAGTACCAGTACCACCACTGATTATAATATTTTTCTTAAGTTTCACACATTCTTCCAAAAACTTCATACACTCTTTTGATATAGTTCCAAATTTGAAATATTGTTCTGGTCCAAAAGGTTTTTTTGAGAATCTTCTAATTGTTATAGTAGGTCCAGATACTGCTAATGGTGGGATAATTGCATTTACCCTTGAACCATCTTTTAATCTAGCATCAACTAATGGCACACTTTCATCGATTCTTCTACCAAGTGGTGCGATTATCCTTTTGATAACTTGAATCACTTGGTCATTATTTCTAAATCTATATTTTGTAAGTAAAAGTTTACCCGATTGTTCAATAAAAATTCTGTTATAAGCGTTTACCATTATTTCTGTAACACTAGGATCTCTCATCAACGCTTCCAACGGTCCTAATCCTAAAATTTCGTCGATAAGTTCTTTTACGAATCGTTCTCTTTGCTCTCTTGAAAGTTGAGTGTTTTTCTGACGACCAAGTACATCTATTATTATTTCACCAACTCTATTCCTCACCTGCTCGCTCGCTTGTGCCGTTTCGCTAACAACGATTCTTTCTACTTCTAAAATTTTTATTACTTCTTTATGAACTTTCTGTTTCAAATCTTCCCACATCGTGGATCTTTCAGAATCTTCTTCTTTTTGTTCTGCCATATGTTCTGGAGAAAATCCACCCGCACCACCACTACTGATTCCGGTCATAATGTTGGTCGATGCTTGAATAAATTCTTCATCCGATATTGAACTTCTCCAATCTTTAACTCCACTTGGTTTCTTTTCTTTAATTCTATTTAAGATTACTTTTAGACCTTCGACAAATGCAGATTCTGGAGTTTCTAATATCGCAATTTTCTTTCTATTTGTAGTTTCGACTACGCTTTCTTCCCAAGGCATAAACAATAAAATATCTTTACCAAGTTTTTTGAAAAACTTTTCCATCTCCAGTTCTGGAATAGAGCCCGGTAAATCGTAAGAATTACAAATAACATCTATTTTATCCAGAGAATAATGCATATTTTTGTAATCTTTGAAAAGCGTGATTGTAGAGTTCAAATGAGTTCTTATCGGGTTGGTAACCCAAAAGATATAATCTGATATTTCAAATGCAAATGCTTGCATTGGAAAACTACTTTCGACGTCTAAAAATATATCAAAAGTTTCAGACAATTTCGATAAAATCGGTACTAAAATATTAGGACTTAAGGAAAGCATCTCTTGTCTATTAACACCTAAATTCAAAACCCCCACCCCGTATTCTGACATCGGCACTTTACCTTTTAATAAATTACCTGCCGCCGTTACACTCTGTGGTCCTAAAATTTTTATCAAATCAGCGATTGAAGTTCTTTCTTTTATATTAAGATAAAAATTGTGTTCTTGTCTTGCCAACGGATCTAACGGGACTATAAGGACAGGTCTTTTTTGAACATCCGCCCAATACAAAGCTAGATTCAAAAGAAGTGTAGTTTTACCTACACCCTCTTTTGGTCCTGCAAAAGCTATTATTCTTTTATTATCTTCTTTATTTGTTAAACCTTCTTCTTTCATATCAGCTCTTCTCTTAAAAATTATTTGAAAATTATTTATTCAACTATTTCGAC
>CAYPLD010000032.1:0-11032 GCA_964411485.1 uncultured Elusimicrobiaceae bacterium
GCAAAAAGTATAATGGGAATAATGATGCTCGCTGCAGAATATGGTTCAAAAATAAAAGTACTTATTGAAGGTGAGGACGAGCAGAAAGCATTTCAAAAAATAAAAGAGATATTGAAACAAAAATTTGAGTAGTGGGCAGTGCCTGATGTAAAAAATTTAAAGTTTGTGTTCTTTACGAACATTTTTTCGAAGTTCGAGGCGTTTTGAACCGTGGAGTACATTCAGCGAATACTCCGAAGGAGTAGCGGTACTCGAGGTTCAAAAGAACGAAGAAATTCGGAAAAAGGAGAAGTAAAAATGATAGTAATTAGAGGAATAGGTGCTAGTTCTGGTATAGCGATTGGTCCTGCATACATTTTGGATGCAGAGAAAATCCGTGCAGAAAAAACTAAAATAGATAAATCCTCTACAAAATCTGAAGTATTAAAATTCAAACACGCCGTAGCCCTAACTTTGAAAGATTTAGATGAAGCAGAAAATAGAGCATTGAAAATGCTCGGTGAAGAACATGCCCAATTGATAGAAACTCATAAAATGATCCTAAAAGATCCGCTTATCACAAAAGATATCCCAAACAAAATAATAAAAGAACAAATAACTGCAGAATATGCTCTAATAAAAACTTTAGAAACCTTAAATGAAGCGTTTAGCAGAATAGAAGATACCTTTTTCAAAGAAAGACGACACGATCTATTTGATGTTTGTAAACGGTTACATAATCACATAGCAAAAAAATCAGAACAAAAATTTAAGGATATAAAAACACCAGTGATAGTAATATCTCAAAGTTTATATCCGTCGGACACAATATCTCTTCAAGAGAAAAAAGTACTTGGTTTTACCACAGATATCGGTGGCAAAACAAGCCACACAGCATTATTAGCACAAAGTATGCAACTTCCAGCAGTAGTTGGATTACTTAACGCTTCCAGACAAATAACAAATGGTGAAATGATAATAATAGACGGCGAACAAGGTTTATTGATAGTATCTCCGGATAAAAAAACAGTAGACAAATATAAAAAATTAAGAAAACAATATTTAGAAAGTGAGAAAAACTTAAAAGCAATAGATAAACTTCCAACTGTTACAAAAGACGGTCATAAAATAAAACTTATGCTTAACATTGATGTACATGAAAACTTGAGTAAAATAGAAATAAATGCAGACGGAGTAGGTTTACTTCGCACGGAATTTCTGTTTATGAATCGTAATGCCGCACCAGGTGAAGAAGAGCAAGCGAAAGCGTATAAAAAAGTATTAAAACATTTCAAAAACAAAACGGTCATAGTAAGATTGGCGGATTTGGGTGGTGATAAACTATGTCAATATGCAATAGATAAAGATTTATGTGTACAAGAGAATAACCCATTTATGGGTCTTCGTGGAATAAGATTGTTCTTAAAATATCCTGATATGCTGAAAACACAACTTCGTGCAATATATAAATCTGCCGATGATAAAGATATAAAAGACACCAACATAAAAATAATGATACCAATGGTATCAACACTAGCTGAAATTTTAGAAACTAAAAAGATGATTAAAAAGGTAAAAAGTGAACTTATCTTGACCAATGCAAAAATAGAAAACATAGAGCTTGGCATTATGGTTGAGGTTCCATCTTGTGCTTTAACACTTGATAATATCTTGGGCGAAGTAGATTTTATTTCCATCGGAACTAACGATTTAATACAATATATATTGGCGACTGATAGAGGTAATCCAAAAATAGCCGATATGTACGATCCGTATAATCCATCTGTTTTAAGAATGATAAGTTTGATAATAAAAACTGCACATCAGAAAGGAAAACCAGTTGCTGTGTGCGGAGATATAGCAACAGATAAGAATATATCGCCATTACTTGTAGGACTTGGGGTGGATAGTTTATCAGTAACACCACAAGCATACTTAAAAACTAAACAAAAAATAAGGAATATAACTTTTGAAGATTGCTCAAAAGTGGTAAGCCAATCCTTGTTGATGGCTAATCCAAGTGAAATAAAGAAATTTGTAATAGAAAACTTAAATGAAAATCCGTAATTTTTCGATAATAGCACATATAGATCACGGCAAATCTACTCTAGCAGACCGAATACTAGAAGATACCGGCACAATATCTAAACGCAAAATGCAAGCTCAAGTCCTAGACGACATGGAGCTAGAACGCGAACGTGGTATAACTATCAAAGCTAAAGCCGTACGTATCAAATATAAAGATTATATCTTAAACTTAATAGACACGCCGGGACATGTTGACTTCGCTTATGAAGTAGCACGAAGTTTACGTGCATGTGAAAGCGTTTTATTACTTGTAGATGCTGCACAAGGTGTGGAAGCTCAAACTGTGGCACATGCTCATCTGGCACAGAATTTGGGTTTGAAAATCATACCTGTTTTGAATAAAGTTGATTTGAGACAATCAAACGCTGACACTTGCGAAGAACAAATATGGGAAGTTTTGAAAGATACACCAACAGCCGAATGTGTTAGTGCAAAAACGGGACTTGGGGTAGACAAATTATTAGATAGAATCATAGAAGATACACCAGAACCAGCTGGCGACAAAAAAGGGAAATTATCGGCTTTAATTTTTGATAGTTATTACGATACATTTCGTGGCGTAATAATTTTTGTTAGAGTTGTAGATGGAACTTTGAAAGCAGGAGATACCTTAAAATTATTTTCATCAGGATTTTCTGCAAAAGTAGAAGAAGTCGGATATATGAAACCCGATTTAAAAAAATGCGCGAAACTTTCTGCCGGCGAAGTTGGATATATTATCACAGGCATAAAAGATATACACAAAATAAAAGTTGGTGACACCGTTACCAATGCAGAAAATCCTGTAAAAAAAGCGTTAGAAGGTTATCAAGACGCCAAGCCAGTCGTATTTGCGAGTATTTTTCCAGTCGATAGCACAAACTATACCGCACTTCGCAAAGCGATAGAAAAATTAAATTTATCTGATTCGTCATTCAATTATCAAAACGAAAACTCCAAAGCATTAGGATTCGGTTTCCGACTCGGCTTTATGGGCTTACTTCATATAGAAATTGTCAAAGAACGAATCGAACGTGAATTTGGGATACCGCTTATCGCGACAACTCCAAACGTTGTGTATCATGTGAAATTTCGATTAAATAAAAATAATCCAAATGCTTTGAAACTTATGGCACTTGCAGATGCTGGTGCAGAAAGTCCGGGCTACAAAATTATCGACAATCCTGCATTTTTCCCCCCACACGGCGATATAATCGACATAAAAGAACCGACCGTAATGACAACGATAGTGAGTCCAGTAGAATATATGGACAATGTTATGAAACTTTTGAAAGAAAAACGTGGCGAGTATCAGAGTTTGGAACATATGTCGAACAAACGTGTGATAATAAATTTCATGATGCCGATGAGCGAAATGGTGATAGATTTTTACAACAAATTAAAGAGCGTATCAAAAGGTTATGCTTCGTTTGATTACGAAATGGATAAATACAAATCCGCTGATGTAGTTTTAATGGAAATTTTGATACATCATCAGCCGGTCGACGCATTGTCAGTGATAATCCATAAGAAAAAAGCTGATTATGTTGGTCGGGCTTTGTGTAAAAAGTTGAAAGAATTAATCGGCAAGCAACAATTTGAAGTGGCGATTCAGGCGAGTATTAATAGTCGAGTGGTAGCACGAGAAACTTTATCGGCGATGCGAAAGGATGTCACCGCGAAATGTTATGGTGGTGATGTTTCAAGGAAAAGAAAATTGTTAGAGAAACAAAAAGCTGGTAAGAAAAAGATGAAACATATTGGTAATGTCGCTGTCCCGCAGGACGCATTTGTCGCAATGTTAAAAATCGAGGAATAATTTGCTAAACTAAAATTGTAAGTTTTATTTGGGGAAGATTAAATGTTTTTCTTATTTAGATTATTCAAAAAAAATAAAAAGAAAAAAAAGAATAGAGCTCAAACTTTACTCGAACTAATCGTAGTAGTTATAATAATAGCTATACTTGTTTCGATTGCACTTCCAAAATATACAAAAAGCATCGAAAAACAAAAAGCAATGAAAAGTATGAATATGTTGCAGTATTTATCTGATTCTGCAAAAAGATACAGCTGGATGAATAACGAATGGACACATGATTTCAGAGATTTGGATATAACCATTCCGGGTGGCGAGATAGGTGGTGCTGAAATACCGGGTAGACCTTACGGTAATATAGCGACGAATAATTTCTATTATATTTTCACACCGAATAAAAAGGGTATTTATGTTGTGAGGACAAATGAAAATACTTCTTTTGGTTATTATATGTTTTTGATATATCTTGAGACTAATCTGATGGATTGTATGGTTGAGGATATAGATAAGGGTAAACCGATCTGCGAATATTTTGGTAGCACGGAAGATTATTACAAGTATAAGAACATTTCACTACCATTTGGCGGAAACGCTAAAGTTTATTATTATAGATTGTATTGATTATTTTCTTTTCAAAAAAGCTATTAACTTAAAGTTGTTAATTTTCCAATTTATTCTGAATAAGATATTTTTGTTATGTTTTAGTGTTGGTTCAAATAAATCTGTCACTATTTCTGTTAGGTTTTTTGCGTATAGCTTTGGGTGAAAATTAAAAAGGTTTTGTATGGCTTGTTTTTCCCTCTTTTTTCCCATTTTGGTGGAACGGGAATTACTGGTTTGCCGATAATAAAATAAAATTTCTGGGATTCTATAAATTTCGACCCCGAGTTCTATTAAAGATAGCCAAAATTCCCAATCTTCAAATCCGTGTTTCATTTCGGTACTATAACCTTTTGTTTTTTGCCAATCGGTTTTACGAAAAAAGCCAGATACAAAAATGCAGTTTCTTGTTAAAATTTTTGGGAATTTGTACGCGGGTAAACTCCATTTTTCATTTTTTATACCAAATAATTCTGCTTCGCAATATACTATGCCTATTTTTGGATTATCATCTAATATTTTTACTGCTTTTTCTAGATAGGTATTGGCTATTTTATCGTCTGCATCTAGTGGCAGGATATATTTTCCGCGTGCCATTGCGATAGCGGTATTTCTTGCACTGGACACTCCTTGATTGGAAGTATGAATCACTTTAGTTTTTGGTTTTTTGTAGTTTTTGAGCAGATTATTTGTGAAAGTATCTGACGAACCATCATTGATTATAATAATTTCAAAATTTTGGAATGTTTGGTTTAGGACGCTTTCAACAGCGTCGTCGACAAACTTACCCTGATTAAAACACGGAATGATAACAGAGACTTTCGGCGTACACATTTTTAAATCTCCTATTTTGATTAACCCCTAGCCACATTATTTTTCTCCCTTTTTCAAAAGTCGTGGACACAGACTCTGTGGGAGATGTCCAAAGGACAGAGGGATTTCTTTATTAATCTATTTGCATATTTGGCTCAATATGCAAATAGATTTAGCCAAAAAAATTGCTGTGGCAATCTCTATTCCCCTAGCCACTTTCTCCCTTTTGTAAAGGGAGTCGACACGAAGTGCGGTGGGTTTTAATATTTCTTGGTTAACCCCTAGCCATAATCTATTTTCGTATTTAGCTAAATACGAAAATAGATTTAGTGGCAAAATTCTTTAGCAATGTCCCCCCTATAAATTTCCCTATACAATTCTCCCCTCCACGTTTTTTCTTGTAATATATTATACAAAATATGATACTCATAGTCCGTGTATTTATGAGTATCATAGTGATAGACTTTTCATATGGCAGGAAATTATAATAAAAAAGATAAGATTTTTCTAAAATCACTGGGCAACAGAGTTCGTTCATTACGTGAAAAAGCGGGCTATTCTCAAGAGGGATTTGCTTTAGAACTTAATTTGGACAGGACATATATTGGTGGAGTTGAGCGTGGGGAACGGAATGTATCTGCGATAAATTTGAAAAAAATTGCCGAGGGGTTAAAAATCCCCCTCGGCAAATTGTTTTAAGAAAATATTATTGGTTGTTTGTTGCCAAACTCATCATGTATGTACAATTCGAATTTTGTAAATAATAGGTCACCCATACTTGAATATGTGATTTGTCGTCTAGTAGTTTCTCCACTTATAATATTTATTCTTTCAAATTTAGAGGACCCCATGCTCTTTACTAAATATATGTTGTCATCACAAATATTCACAAACATATTATTCTCTAATTCTTGATAATCCTTTATTGTAGAAGAAAAATCTATCATTAAATTCCATTTTGTATAATCTAAAAATACAAACTTTCCAGCACTAACACCACTTATACCACTTGTACCAAAAAGTGAGTCCACTTTTTTTTCTGGATTTGCCTCGTTAAAAAAACCTTTTATCCAAAAGGATTTGTTATCGGAATCAAACACCAAGGACCTATCAGATATATCTTTAATTTCTTTTACTTCTATATTTTTATAATTTATTTTCATTTTATCTATCTCCCTTAGCAAGATTATTTTCCCACTGAAGTGGTTGTAGATTTTCCAAATTATCAGAACCATTTTTAGATTCTGGAATAATATGATCTATCTCCCACCCAGTTTTAGAATTTCTGTTCCCATAATCCAAATATCTCATGAGAGACCCATATCGATCTTGTCTCCAAGAAATAGGATCTCTTCCATAAGCAGGAAAACCTTTTCTCCAAACTTGTATTTTTTGTAGTTCTGTCCATTTATATGTCTTATTTGCCAAAATATCAGCTAAAAGACTTCTTCTAATTTTCGTCATTCTTATCTCCTACGTGATGTCACCAAACACCACTGTTTAGTTTGACAGGAGATTTTAGTATAATATAATTAAGGGTTTTAAGTATATTAATACTTAAATCTCTTTGTCTTGAGTGGTGTTAAAGAAAAAGCGTGTAAGCAATATTTCTTTAGCACCTTTTTTTTTGGGAATTTTGCCATTGAATTAATAAAATTAGGATTTATACATCGCAGGAAGAAATTCTCATATATATTAAAGCAAAAAAAACTTATATTGTCAATCTAAGCATTAGAGTGCTAATTATAATTAATTATTGACATACCCAGTAATTAGTAAATATTCCATATTTAGTTATAGACGACAGTAAAAATAAATTAATGTATATGAATTAATGAAAACTTATAATAAACAGTTTTTTTAAATAAAATAATTTAAAAAGATGTAAGATTATAGATTTACAAAATAATCCCCCCGCCCCGATTGAATTTTTTGGTTTTAGAGAGGCCACCCCAAAAAGGGGTGGCCTCTCTCTCGCTCCTCGCTGTTGGAATGCGGAAAATTTCTCACAACAATAATTCTATTTGCATATTGAGCCAAATATACAAATGCTTTACACTATCATTATTAATATTAATATTCTATTTGCATATTGAGCCAAATATGCAAATAGATTATGATTAATAAAATTATGTTTTGCTCAACACTACATCTTTTTACTATATTCTAAAAGCTTTCTTGCAATGGGACTTACCAGTCTATAAATATGTCTGTTTTTTGATGCACTATAATTTATTATTCCAACACTCATCAACTTATTCAAATATCTAGAAATTGTAGACATCGAACAACCTATCATTTCAGTAAGTTGCCAAACGCTACGCTCATGCTCACACAACTTCTCCACAATAAAAAATCTTGTCGGATTTGATAACGCTTTTAACTTGCTACTAAATTCTCTATATTTCTCTCTTGACTTCTTATATTCTTGGTATTTCATAACCACTCCTAACGTATAACACTATCAACATTATACCAAACTATTTGCATATTGAGCCAAATATGCAAATAGTTTGCAAAAAAATATAAACGATAGTATTAAAACCTATAAAATAATTCCCCCACCTAATAAAACCTCGTTTTTATAAAAAACGGCACTCTGTCCAGAAGTGATTGACAGCTGTGGCTTTTCAAATATCACTTTCGCTTTGGCATTAGGTTGCGGAAAAATGTCCGCCATCGCTGGTTCGTGCTGTTGCCGTATCTTTACCCGTGCGGAGATTTTTCCGCTCGGTTCAGTAATCGATACCCAGTTTACATCAGTCAAATCCATCTCTTTCGAATACAACTCATCTTTACCACATACAACAATCAAATTATTTTCAGCGTCAATCCGTTTCACAAACAACGGCTCCTTAATACCACCGATACCAAGTCCCCTTCTTTGACCAATCGTATAATAAATTATCCCCTTATGCGTCCCGACTTTTTTACCATCAGTATCGACGATATCCCCTGATTCAAACTTCTTATCCTTAAACAATGCTTTATAACATTCCGGTGGGATAAAATCCTGACTCTCTTTTTCCTCATCGAACATTTTCAGACCCAACTTTTTCGCCAATTTGAAAGTCTGCTGTTTCGTCTGATTACCCAATGGAAAAATCAATTTCGACAAAATATCCTGCGATATAGCCCATAAAAAATATGTCTGATCCTTTTTCACATCGACTGCTTTTTTTAATACGTATCTTTTGGCTGTCTTATTATATGAAACGCGGGCGTAATGACCTGTTGCGAAATAATCAGCTTTGACACCTTGTCGTAAAGCCGTATTAAAAAAAGCACCGAATTTAATAAATTTATTGCACATCACACAGGGATTTGGAGTTTTCCCTTTGATATAAGTCGCCACGAAATAGTCCAACACACATTTCCGATATTCTTTTTGCAGATTGACTGTGTGATGTGCAATATGCAAATCTCGAGCCAAACTTTTGATATTTTTCAATCTATCTTTCTCCAGTGGCGTAAAACAGCCGACGGTGAATAGTTTTTTATCGGCTTTGAAACAATCGTCGTCCCAAAATGACATCGTTATACCCGACACATCATAGCCCTTTTCCTGCAACAAATGAATAGCTATTGTTGAATCGACACCACCGCTCATACCCACCGCGACTGTTTTTTGTGATTTACTCATACATATATTTTACTAAATCGGTTTAATATGTTATAATATTTTGGTAGCCACTGATGAGAATCGGTGGTTAATATTGTCTAAAAGGACAATATTGTTAGGAAGTAAAAATATGTACGCAATTATAGAAACAGGATCGAAACAATACTGGGTAAATCCAGATGAAACAATTCAAGTTGAAAAGTTAGAAGCTAAAGAGGGTTCAAAAGTTGAGCTCAAAGCGTTGTGGGCTTCTGATAATAAAGACGGCGGTAAACAAACCGCAAAAGTAACAGCCGAAGTGGTCAAACACACACGAGGCAAAAAAATTGTTATTTATAAAACAAAATCCAAGAGTACTTATCAAAAGACTCAAGGACATAGACAAGAACTTACAGAATTGAAAATAAAAAATATTGTAATTTCTTAAAGATTTTTTTGATATAGCTCGTTAATTTTACGAGCATTTTTTCGAAAACTTAAATAATTAAGTTTTTACGAGTATTTTGAGATGATTTTTTGTTTTCTTTGCGACGACTAGTAGGTACGGAGTAGCGAGCGAATGCGAGCAACCCTACTTTAGGAGCAAAAAAACAAAAAAGCACTCAAAAGAGGAAGGAAAAACAATGGCACATACAAAGTCGCAGGGGTCGTCAAGTAATGGACGAGATAGTAATGGTCAACGGCTAGGCGTAAAAAGATTTGGTAGTCAGCTTGTGAATGCTGGTGAAATACTAGTACGACAAAAAGGCACAAAATTTCATCCCGGAAATAATGTCGGAAAAGGATGTAACGATACTTTATTTGCAAAAATCACAGGCGAAGTGAAATTTGAATGGGTAAAAAAAGGCAAGAAAAAGATATCAGTATATCCAGTAGCTAAATAAAAATTTAGAAACCAATTTACAAAACGCTCTGCACATGCAGAGCGTTTTGTATTATAATAGACATAGGGTGGCAAAAAAATAGAAACAACATGAATATTATGTAGCCACGGAAACAAAGAAAAAAATGAGTAGAATTAACTTTATAGATAAAGTCAAAATATTTTTGCGTGCCGGAAAAGGTGGCGATGGTTGTTTATCGTTCAGACGTGAAAAATTTATCCCAAAGGGTGGTCCAAACGGTGGAAACGGCGGTAGAGGTGCTGATATTTATCTTCAGGCTAACAGCAATACCACGACTTTATTAGAAGTATCTTATAACCCACATATCCGAGCCGAAAATGGCAGTAATGGTGCCGGCTGGAACAAAACAGGTTTGGACGGTCAAGATAAAATCATTTTTGTACCTTGTGGAACTGTCGCAAAAACTATTGATTCTGAAACAAAAAAAGAAATCATCCTTGCCGATTTGGTTTATGATGGCGAAAAAGCTATTATTGCACACGGCGGTAATGGTGGACGTGGGAATTTATCTTTCAAAACTCATAAAAACACAGCTCCATTTATTTCAGAGAAAGGTGATAAAGGTGAAGAGCTTGAAGTTGTTTTGGAACTAAAAGTTTTAGCTGATGTTGGTCTAGTCGGATTCCCAAATGCAGGAAAAAGCACATTTTTATCGACTACATCATCGGCACGACCAAAAATTGCTGATTATCCATTCACGACATTGAGTCCAAAGATTGGAATGGTATTACACAAGCATAAAGATTTTGCAATTGCTGATATTCCCGGCATTATTGAAGGTGCAAGCGAAGGTAAAGGATTAGGACATAAATTTTTAAAGCAT
Source organism: uncultured Elusimicrobiaceae bacterium (assembly GCA_964411485.1). Classification (GTDB taxonomy): domain Bacteria; phylum Elusimicrobiota; class Elusimicrobia; order Elusimicrobiales; family Elusimicrobiaceae; genus Pseudelusimicrobium. The sequence goes on from CAYPLD010000032.1 coordinate 10,626, forward strand.
ATCGAACGGACACGGGTGATTGTGCATTTGATTGATCCACTCGGGTTCGACAATATTCCACCAATGGAAGGCATTGTAAAAGTCGCAGACGAGTTGAAAAATTTTGATAAAAAATTGGCGAGCAAGCCGAGAATTATTGCTGTAAATAAAAGCGATTTACCAGAAGCCGAACAAGTTTATAAAGAGGTAAGAAAAAAGTATAAAAACAGAAAAGTATTTTTGATTTCTACAGCAACTGGTGATGGTGTGAAAAAAGTTTTGGACGAAATAATTAAATTACTTGCAAAAAATCCGTTAAAGATAAAGAAAGCACCGAAACCAAAAACTGCGGTTCACAAAGTTGCACCAGCGTTTAGGGTATCTCGAACACAGGACGATCAAATATTGGTTACTGGCAAACAGGTTGA
>CAYPLD010000033.1:0-7501 GCA_964411485.1 uncultured Elusimicrobiaceae bacterium
ATTTGTAATCGCAAGTGTTTTTCTGGTAATATTCCACAGTATGAAACGTATGCAGTCCGTCGATTTTCGGCTATTCACTTGGCTTTCCTCATTTGAAATGATACAAGAAAAACCAATAACTGGTTATGGTGTAGGTTCTTTTAAATCAATCTATCCTGCATACAAAAGACCGCAAATTTTTTATATGGAGAATATCCAAAATAGTGAAAGTCATCACGCAGAAAATGAACATATAGAACAAATAGTAGAAAATGGTATTTTGGGTGCCGGACTTTATTTTTGGATATTTTTATTTGTTGTTTTATGTGCCTTTTTGAAATTAAAAGAGGTTTCTAAATTTACCAAAAATAAAGAACGTGCTCCACCAGAATATTATCATTTACTTGGCTTTTTAGTAGCTTTTATTTCTATTTCTGCACACAATAGTTTTGATGTTAGTATGCGATTTCCTTCAACCGGAGTGTTTTATCCGTTGTTTGCAGGTATAGTTATTAATTTATCGTGTAGAGAATTTTTTAATACGCAAATTCCTAAAATTACGCAAAAACTAAAACAGGATATTGTGCTGAAAATCTTAAAAGTAATAGCTCTCATATCTGTTTTAGTTTTTGCGTATTTTATGTTCAAAAGTTTTTGGCCTATAAGCGGAATGAACACATTTTTTAAGGAAAAAACTTCTAACCAATTATTAATCTTAATTGCGTTTATAGTTTTTTGTGGGGTATTCTTTATGTGCGGATATGTATACTTAAAAACTATATATTTATCGAGGAAAAAAGCAGTATCAATAATTTTAGTAATCTCTCTTGTTGTTATGTATTTTTTCTGGGGATTTTTTCAAGCTAACAATTATTTTAGTTTGACTCTTTATTTCGTAAAAAATAAAAATTTAGATAGTGTTCTCCATTATTCTGCTAAAGCAGTTGATAAAGATTTTGTGGCACATCATTACAAATATTTTTTAGCTACTATGTTGTTCAAAAGATTCAAAATGTCAAAAACTTATGAGCCGAAAATTTTGGACAAAAATAATGTTATGAGAAATGATTCAGAAAGAATTTCTGATTTATTTTTAGAAGTTTTCAAAGCATCACCTAACTTTGTAACGATGCATCATTCGTGGGGAGTATATCATTATCAGTTGGCAAATTATTATAACTCAATGATAAACGTTTACAAAGATAATAAGAAAAAATTAAAATACAAACAACTATCCACTGAACATTTGACGCAAGCAGAAAAAAGCTTAAAAAAATACTTAAAAATAGATCCGGTATTTTTTAGTACTTATTATGATCTATCTCAAATTTATATGATAAAAGGCGAATATAAAAAGGCAGTAGAAATTTTAAAAAAATACATCGAAGGTCCTACGGATTATGTCGTAAGGGAAGATTTTTTGGACAGAAATAGAAAAAATATAGGAGCACACATACTTTTGGCAAGACGTTATATGGAATTGTCGGATATGAAAAATGCTAGCTCAACGTACAAAAGGATTTTGGAAATTCAACCTGAAAACAGAGAAGCGTTAGCATTTTTTGATAGAAATCGCAGACGATAGAAAATAGTTGTTGATAATGTCCGAAAAATTATATATATTAAGAAAATGGAGTCCTATGTGTATACATTGTGTATATACTATAATGTAAAGGGTACTGTTTGACTGTTTTATAAAGAAAAGAGACAGGAGATATATCATGAAAAAATGTGTGACATCCAGTCGTTTAATTTTGCTAGCAATAATTTTTTTAGGTTTAGGTTTCTCAAATAATATAGCTTATGGTAACGATGAAGTTGCTGTTATGTTAGAAAAAGGAATAAATTTATACGAGTCCAAAAAATATGACGAAGCAATGGACTACTTCATAGATGCCTCTGTGAGAGGTACTCCAATTCAAATGTCTGAAGCAAATGATTACATAAATAGAATACACGTTCATATGGCGGATCTCTATTCAACAGAGCAGAATATTTATATGAGAGAAGCGGATATAGACGAAAAGACAAGATCTGCGATGAAAGAAGAGTCTAGTGTGGAAGTAAAAGAACGAGAAATTCGTGGTGAAGATCAAATAAACACTATAAATCCGGCTCCAGAAAATCCAGATATAATTGCTCAAAGAAAGGCATTTAAGGAAATGCAAACAAATCAGAAAATAAAGGACATTACTAATGAAGCTCTTCTTAAATTAAGTGGAATTTCTGGGATAGAGTTTTACATGAGAAAGGATTTAACAAACAGAATAGATGCAATAGATATAAATCCTGAAGTTCTTTTCAGTACTTCCTCAAAGAATTTCAAATCTGATGTTGGCGAAATATTGCAAAGCATATACGTTTTGATGCTTATAAATAATGACGCAGTATTTACAATTTTACCTGAAGATGCGTATAATGGACAAGTATCAATAGACGGTATGAGATATAGTACAAAACTATATTCGTATTTTTTGGATAAAGGAATATCGCCTGCAAAGCTATTTTTAAATATGGGTTTAGACTCTAGTGCGATACCTGCAAAATTTGCAAATTTAGATGGCATAGCAATAGTTTTTGATTATAATGTAGCACCAAAATTAAAATACAGAAAAGAAAACAAACTAGAACCGGTTATTAGTTTAGGTTTATATCCAGAAGAATCAATAGTTCCAGAAAATAGCGAATTATTTATAATAGATTTTTCAGTATTAGAAACTAAAAATCCAATTGTAAATTGGGAACTTCAAATAGTTAGAAATGAAAGTCCGAATGTTTATTATACGGTAAGACAATTAAAAGGAACGGAAAGAGTTTATCATCAGATAAAATGGACAGGTAGAAAATCTTTCTTTGGAGAAATTTTACCACTTGGTGTTTACAATATAATGTTGAAAGCAATAGATACGAAAGGGAATATAAAAGTAGCTAAAAGAAAAGTGAGTTTATTAGATAAGGAAGGCAATGCTAAAAGAAAAAATGTTTATGGTAAGACACTTTTTGGTGCAGAGGAGACTTCTTCGGATGAGAATGTTGTATTGAAGAAGGATACTCATAATTACAATGTAAATCGGTTGTGGAATAAACCGGGAAGAGTGGGTTTGAAAAAAGAAGAGGTTGTTAAAGAGGAAGTTGTGGTAGAAGAAATAATTGCAGAAGAGGTAGTTGTAGAAGAGTCGACATCGGCAGATTCTAATGTGTCTTCAGATGTGCCATCGGAAGCGACCGAAGAAAGTGATTTGTTGGAGGATGAACTTGAGGGGGACGATCTTTATTAGTCTTTGAGGAATTCAAAAAGGGTTATTTTTAAAAGTTATGAAAATAAAAAAAATTGATGCTAATTTAATAGAAAAAGTAACAGGTTTAAGACGAGAAGTAACAGACGAGTATTTGTCCATATACATCGGACTGGACAATATTTATGTAGCAGAAGCAACAAACACAGCAGGGGTATTAAACACAATATCATTGGTGAAAGTTCCTATTAAAGGTGTAGACATAAAAGCGTTTAAATCGTCTGAAATGAATAAGGAATTTTTCAAAGACAGACATATTTGGTTAGAGCCTGTTAGAAAAATATTTGCAGAGAAAAAATTTAAAAATAAACAAGTTTGTATAACATTATCGCCCGAATTTTCTATATACAGACATTTTGTGATGCCTACAATAGAACGAAAATTTTGGAGACAATCGATTCCGATACAGGCAAAAAAATATATTCACTTTCCATTTGAACAAGCGATGTATTCATACGATGTTTACAATTTTGAAACTAAAATAAGTAAGCAAAAAAAGCTGGGTGTATTATTTGGGCTTACGGATAAATACATAGTAGAAGAAATAAAAAAAGGAATGAAAGAGTTAAAGTTAGATTTGAGAGGATTGGAAATATCCATTATATCGCTTTCGAGACTTTTGAGTATGAAAGATAAAGGTTCGAAAGAATCTGGACAAATATACGGATATTTTTCAGATGATAAAGCCAGTTTCTTATTTATAAACAAAGCAAAACCGTTATTACAGAAAGACATAAATTTCTCTGGAATGTATACAACGGAAAGAAGAAAGTTGGAAATAACCTCCTATGTAGATTTTATATCAAATCAATTTGAAAAAGATCCTTTTAAGGAAACCGTTTTGCTTGGCGGAGTGCAAAAAAAGACATGGGGTGCGATGTTGGAAAGTGTGATAGCAAAACCGATAAGAGAGCTTGATATAAATGAAATTTTAGGTTTTGAAAGTCGGGGAGTAGAAGAGCTAGCTTGTATAGGCGGTTGTTTCAAATATGCAGAAACATTTGGGATAAATTTAGATTTGAGTGGTGAACAGCGTAGTGCAAAAATGGATAACAAGGTCTTGACGTTTTTATGGAAAATAGTTGGAATATGTATAATGATATTGCTGGTAATGTGCCTTGTGACGCAGGTGAAGTCGTATATGGTGGGACAGGAATTAAAAAAGGCAAGAACGTCGGGTGCTTTGATGCAAGAATTTTCAAATATGAATGCGAGTTCTATAAAAAATAAGATAGAAGAAACTGAGAGAGAAGAACGAATGCTCACAGAACTTTTCGATATAGAAAGGGTAACACCGGCTATAGCAAGAATGACAGAAATTATACCGGAAGATATGTGGATAACTAAGTTAAGTTATAGATATCCGATGTTTGCTGGAAAGAGTAAGATATCAAAGGCAAAAGAATTTGTATTGAGTGGTTTTATGTTTTCCGAAATGAGCAGAAAAAAAGAGTTAGAAATAGGGGACGAATTTAGGGAAGCAATAACTAAAGACGAAATTTTCAAAAATTTGTGTAGTATGGTATCAACGGGGATAAGATATAAAGTACCAACAGAAACATCGACTAAGAAGAACGAAGCTACTCAGTTCACTTTGGAATGTAAATAGGGTTAAAATATGAAACAAAAAAAGAATGTAATATTAATTTTTCTAAAGGGTATAGGGGACGATATAAGCTGTTTAAGAATGGTTTTATCCGAGAGAGGATTATTATTTGTTTTAAGACCAATACTTATAGGGGGAGTAGTATTTACGCTTTTATACACTCAAATTTATGAACAGGGTAATAAGGCGATATTACTAAAAAAAGATGCGATAGAAGCAAAAAGAATACAATCAGAAAACATGGAAAATTATTTAAGAGATAAAGCACGATTTGATTTTTTCCTAAAACATATGCCGAAAATGGAAGATAAAAGTAGTTGGCTTTTGGATATAGTATCAACAATGCTTGAGGAAAACAAAGTAAAAACTACAAAAATATCGGAACAAAAGGAAGAAAAGAAAAATAATTTTATAATGGCCACAATTAGCATATCTGCAACGATGTCGTATCAGGAGTTGGGGGAAGTTTTGCAAAGCATAGAAAATAACGATATATTTTTGAAAGTGGTAAGTTTGGATGTGGTAAAATCTGTAAAAGGGATTTTGGGTTACAATGAAGTTAATATGAGTATTAGCACGATATTTTATTCTCCTAAAAAGGTAGAGGTGCTTTGATGGTTATGAAAAGGATTGTTCTATCCGTTGCAATAATCTTTACATTGGTATTGGGTCTATTTGCAGAGGGCGAGAAAGTGTTACCAACGACAGTAGGTTTTAATATTGACGATTCAATAAGTGATGAGACGAACAACAGACTAAATAAATTTGTAATAGAAAAAGTAAGTTTTCCGAAAGAGATAAAAAGAGATCCTACATTGAGTAAAGCGGAACGAGTTTCAATAGTTCAAGAACGGCTTAAAATAAAGAGAGAAAAAGAAGCAAAGATAAAGAAAGCACAAGATGAAGAGCGAGCGAAACAGTTAGCGGAAGAAAAAAAGAAAAAAAGGGCAGATGAGTTAAGAAGAAATCCAAGCAAGGAAGTTATTGGAAAAATAAAAATACAAGGGCTTATAGATAAAGAAGCAATAATAAATAATAAAATATATTCTGTAGGTGATAGATTTTATGTTTATGGTAACAAAAATCCGATAAAAGTAATTTACATAAATGAAAGATATGTAAGATTTGAATATAAAGGAAAGAGATTTAATAAGACTATAAAATAGAACGGAGGAAAGATGAAAAAAATAATATCGGTGTTAATAAGCGGGTTACTAGTATTTAGTCTAGGACTAAATGTGGGAGCTCAACAATTAGAAATGGGATCTGGCTTTTCGGATAAGTTGGGTTCTAATAAAGATGAAATAAGCGTAGATAAAGCTACGCAGGAAAAAACAGCTTTATACAAAAATGTAGAAGAAAGTTCCCCATTAAATAGGAAAATAACATTACGATTGGCAAATGTTCCACTTTCAACATTTTTGAACAGCATATCGGCACAAAGTAAAATAAATTTTATAATACCGTCAGAAGAATTTTCTAGAAAGAAAATTACAGCATCGCTATCTAATGTGACAGTAAAGGAAGCATTGGATACATTATTGATGGTACAAGGGCTGACGTATCAGCGTATTGGTAAGAGTGATAGCTTTGTTGTAACAAGAAGGTCAAAAACAGCAGCGAATGTAATAACAAAAGTTTATACATTAAACTATGTTTCTTTAGTTCCGATAGGGACAGCAGGAGAGGAAATGAACTCCATTATGCCACAAGATGTATCAAGTGGTAGTAGTAGTGAAAGTGGTGCTGGAGAAATGTCATCTGGTATTAGCGGTCAAACATCTTCGAGCGGAGGATCATCAGGAGGGTCGAGTATTTCAATAGTGAATGTAATAATGGGTGTTTTATCTGTGAATGGTAAAGTTGCATTAGATCCTAGAACAAATAAACTTATCATAACAGATATTCCTGAAGTTTTCCCAGCAGTAGAAAATATTTTAGCAGAACTTGATATAAAGCCACCACAAATATTGATAGAGGCACAAATAGTTGAAGTAACAAAGAGTAGTGGTTTGGATTTAGGTTTTGAATATGGTGGAGCTACCGGTACATTAGCAAGTATGACAGCACCAACAAAAACCATGCACAACGACTCTTTAGGTAGAGGCGTAAGGAAAAATCTCACATGGATTTTCCCGGACGCAGCGGACCAAACCGCAATTTACGATGGTACAGCAGGGGAATTAACATTCTCTTTTCTAAACATTGTGTTAGAAGCATTATCAACAACAGGTGAAGCAAGATTTTTGGGTAAACCGAAAGTTGTTACATTGAATAATAAGATGGCTATAATATCCACAGCAACAGATGCTGCCATTGCAACAAACACAACGACGGGTGAAACTAGTGGAACTACAAGTGAATCTTATGAAAGAAGAAGAGTTGGCTTAACCTTGATGGTAACTCCACAGATTAACAACGAAGGATATGTAACATTATTTGTACAGCCATCATACTCGAGTATAGCAGCTTCCAGAATAACTGGTGTTTTCGATCCTGTGACAAGAGCAGTATCAACACTTGTGAGAGTTAAGAATGGACAAACAGTTGTAATAGGTGGTTTATTATCATCGACGGAGGAAGAAACAATAAGAAAAGTTCCGTTTTTGGGAAGCATACC
>CAYPLD010000033.1:7511-11011 GCA_964411485.1 uncultured Elusimicrobiaceae bacterium
CTTTACGAGTAAAACTACTTCAAAAGTAAACACAGATTTAGTTATATTCTTGACCCCAACAGTATTACCAGATTAATTTGAAAAAGGTTTATAAAATTTTTACGAATATTTTGAGCTAATTTTCATTTTTCTTTGCGACGACTAGTAGGTGCGACGCACACGAGCAAAGCGAAGTGTTCCTACTTTAGGAGCAAAAAAAATGAAAATTAGCCAAAAGATGAAGGAAAAAGATGGCGAAAAAGATTGGTGAGATTTTAGTAGAAAATGGCACTATAGATAAGGAACAATATAAAAAAGCTCTGAGGTATCAACAGCAAAATAAATGTTCTTTGGGTGATGCAATAGTAAAACTGGGGTTTGCTTCGGAAGAAGGAATAACTTTGGCAATGTCAAAACAATTTGGCGTGCCATATGCTTCGAAAGAAAACAAAGTTCTAAATCCAGAACGAGATCAAAATTTACAGGAATTGTTAAGCGAAAAGTACGCTAGAGAAAATCTAGTAGTGCCTTTGTTTGTAGAAGATGATGTAATGGCGATAGCCATGTATGATCCGTCAAATATATTTGTGATAGATAACATAAAGATAATGACGGGAAAAGAAGTACAACCATTTATATCTAGTAAATCGCAAATATTGTCTGTGATAGATGCTTTTTATAGTAGTAAAGATTTGCTTGAAGAAGCAGTGGAATCTGATAAAGATGAATCTGGTGAAATGGAAATTGCGGTTGGCGAAAAATTAGATTTGGATAAAATATCAAGCGGAATGGTAATCTCGATAAAACTCGTAAACGCAATTTTGAAACAAGCAATATCCGAAAGAGCCAGTGATATACATTTGGAATTATTTGATGAACGAGTAAGTTTAAGATTTAGAATAGACGGTGCTTTACATGAACGAACATCACCAGCAAAAGATAATGTTGCTGCGATTATATCGAGAATAAAGATTCTTTCAAAATTAGATATTTCGGAAAAAAGATTACCACAAGATGGTAGTTTTGATATAAAATTTCAAAACAGGAGTATTGAGATCAGGGTATCTGTATGTCCAGCTGTGTATGGTGAAAAAATGGTGATGAGGATTTTAGACAAAGGTACAAGTGAACTTAATATCGATAGACTTGGTTTTGAAGATGAACAGAAAAAAATATTTTTAGACGCCGCAAAATCACCACATGGTTTAATATTTTTGACAGGTCCAACGGGTTGTGGTAAAACCACAACGCTTAATGCTGTATTAAATACAATAAAGACACCAGAACTTAATTTTATGACATTGGAAGATCCAGTGGAATATAAGCTTGCAGGTGTGAGTCAGGTACAGGTAAAGCCACAAATAGGTTTGACGTTTGCAGCAGGGTTAAGATCTTTCTTACGACAAGATCCTGATGTTATACTTGTTGGTGAGGTAAGGGATAACGAAACGGCAGAGGCATGTCTAAAAGCGGCGTTGACGGGTCACTTAGTGTTATCAACATTACATACAAATGACGCATTAGGAGCAGTGCCACGTTTGATAGATATGGGAATGGAACCCTTTTTACTTTCTAGCAGTTTGGAAGTTGTAGCAGCACAACGGCTTGTTAGAATATTGTGTCCACATTGTAAAGTTCAGTATAATCCATCAGATGAAATTTTGGATAAGGTGATTGCAGAAACTCCTGGACTCAAGAAAGAGCAGAGAAATGTTTGGAAATTTTATAAAGCAGCAAGTTGTGAAAAGTGTTCTGATACGGGTTATTTGGGCAGGAAAGCGGTATATGAGGTTTATAGAATCACAGAGGATATGAGGGATATAATTTATAAGACACAGGATTTGACTGAATTAAGAAAACACAATGAGAAATCAGGAATTTGGAATTTGAGAGCGTCCGCATGGAACAAGTTTATAAAAGGTGAAATAACAGAAGACGAAGTATTAAAAGTTACTATTTCAAAAGAGGAATAAAACTATGGAAAAGTTTATATATAAGGCACAAGATGCGAAAGGTAAGATTGTAAACGGTAAGGTTAGTGCAGTTAGTGAAGAGAAAGTTGTTGAGTTTTTACAGGAAAAGGGATTTGTTGTATTATCTGTGAAAGGCACTTCTAAAGATGTTCTGAAAGGAGTAATAAAAGCTAAATTTAGTAAAGTTTCGAAAGGTTCGCTAATCTTTTTTGCAGAACAGTTGTCAACATTGATAGATGGTGGTGTGCCAATTGTGAGAGCTATAACTTTGCTCGGTGAAAATACTTCAGATAAAAAATTAGGTGCTATTTTAAATAAAATAGCTAAAGATTTATCTAGCGGTACTAGTTTTTCTTCAGCCGTCGAAAAACATCCTGACGTTTTTGATAACTTATGGAAAACATTAATTCAAGTGGGTGAAGTTGGTGGTAAATTATCTTTGGTTTTAAGACAAATAACAGAGTACGTAAAATCTACCGAACGAATGAAAAGTAAAATAATTACGGCTCTGACATATCCTGCTATACTATTGTTGATGGCTATGGGTGTATTGACATTCTTTATCGTAAAAATTGTTCCGACCTTTGCTAAAATATTTGACGATTTTCAAATGGATCTTCCTGTGATAACAAAAATGGTGCTTGGAGTATCTACTGCATTTACGGATAATTTAGTATTCTTAATTTTGGGAGTAGTGATTGTTGTAGTTGCTTTTAATATGTATTTATCGACGAAAGATGGAAAAAGAGTTTGGCATGGAACATTAATGGAACTTCCACTTTTTGGAAATTTTGTAAAGAACATTTACTTTGAAAGAATGCTTTCTACATTATCGACAATGTTAAAAAGTGGTGTTACCATATTAAATTCTATTGGTGTTTTGGAAGAAGTGTTTAATAACAATTTAGTAATACAAGAAGCTTTAACCAAAGCAAAAAAAGAAGTTTCTTCGGGTAAAAGTATTTCTGAAAGTTTTGCAAGCACAGGAACGTTCCCAAAAATTATGACCGAAATGATGCTTATGGGTGAGGAGTCTGGTAAATTGCCAGATATTATTGCAACTTTGGGATCTTTTTATGAAGAACAGATCAATCAATTTATAGCAAGATTTTCAGCTGTTATAGATCCTATACTTATAATAGGTATTGGTGGAATAATATTAGTTGTTGTGGCCTCCATATTTATTCCGATATTTCAATTATCGCAAGTTGGTTCTTAATAGTTCGGAGGGGAAAAAGTATGAACAAAAAAGCTTTTACATTAATCGAAGTTTTGATTTTAGTTGTTATAGCTGGGGTATTGCTTTTTATAGCTGTACCTTCTTTTGACAAAGTGTCAGACAATAATGATTACAATAGAATGCATTCTTTTATGATAACTACTGGAGTTGCCTCCATGAATTTTCAAGAAGATAGAGGAATAGAATGGGCATCTGGTGAAGTTAACAATAGTATAACTATCCCAAGTTCTTGTCCTGCGATAAGTACCTCGCCGGTATTTCGTCAACCAGGATATTTAGTAGTATGTGATTTTATGAAAGAATCAGAT
>CAYPLD010000034.1:0-10841 GCA_964411485.1 uncultured Elusimicrobiaceae bacterium
TTATGATATAATATAGATATTGACGCATTTTAGGAAAGGTGGCCGAGCGGCTTAAGGCGCAGTCCTGGAAAGACTGTATGCGTGTAAACGTATCGAGGGTTCGAATCCCTCCCTTTCCGTTTTTTTACTTCGCCCTGTTGAGCGATTTCTTGTTTATACAGATGCATATAATTCTTCCCATAAATATCATCTTCAGTGTTTTCAATATCAAGTATGGATAGATCCAGATAGAGCTAGATGCGTAAGATTAGATAAAAGTTTAGGAGCAACAAATGATACCCAGTGTGATAAAGATTATACTGGTGGTTCTGGTCCTTATTGTCAATAGTAATAAATAAATTTTACCAACTCGATTTTAACAAAACAACCCTAATCCACATCGTGGACACAGACTCTGTGGGAGTCAACACGAAGTGCGGAAGATTTTAATATTCCAGAACATTATAAAGTTTTAATAGTTGTATGAAACATTAAAATCCCCTTTAATTCCCCCTTTACTAAAGGGGGAAAATTCTTTGTCATTGCGAAGAATTTTTTTCTAGATTGCCACGGCAAACGAAGTTTGCCTCGCAATGACAAATCTGTGGCAATCTCTGTTTTCCAAAAAAATCAAACTAATGCGAGGGCAAGGGGTTCGTCCCCGCGTTTACACACGGGGTTTTCCCAAAAGGTATTAGTAAAAAACCCCTAGCCACGTGGCTAGGGGTTTTTTAGAAATTAGATTGCCACGAAATTACATAGCAATTTCTCGCAATGACAAAGAAAAGAAATCCCTCGTCTTTTTTCCTATCGGAAAAAATCCACTCCCTTTTCAAAAAGGGAGAAAATAAAACAAATGCTATTTAAGAGTATTTTGAGATGAGAATGCGAAAAAGCCAATGGGTAATACTAAAATGTATTACCCATTGGCTTTGACAAAATTCTCGCTCAAAAGACGAATTAAAGAGTTATAAAGTTTTGCAGGAATATGGAGAACTCATACAATCCGCTAAACATAAAAAATTGAATTATCGCACCAATAAATAAAAATGGTCCAAATGCTATTGAATTATCCTCGTCTACTTTCTTAGCTAATATCAATAATATGACCCACACAAGTCCGAAGAAAGAAGATAATACCAAAGTTATAATCACTCCTTCCCAACCTAACAATGCACCGATACCCGCCATCACTTTGATATCACCACCACCCATACATTCTTTTTTGAACATTTTTTCGCCAAGATAAGCAATTAACCATACACCGAAAAATCCAATAAATGCACCTAGAAAACTTTGCCATAATGAAAATAACCCACCTTGAAAATGTGGATTAATCCAACAAACCGCCAAGCCCAATATTAGTAAACCCATCGAAAAACCATCTGGAATTATTCTATGTTCAAAATCTATAAACGCACCAACAATGAACATATATATAGCTAATAAAACAGTTCCACTCCAAATACTAATTCCTAATTTACTAAAAACTAAAACAGTAAAAAATACAGCTAAAATTTCTACCAACGGATATCTAAATGTTATCCAAGCATTACACTCCCTGCAACGTGCTTTTAGTATTATATAACTTAAAATCGGAATGTTATCGTACCATCTAATTTTATAATCGCAGGTAGGACATGAAGATGCAGGTGCAATTAGACTTCTCTTAATTGGTATTCTATAAATACAAACATTTAAAAAACTACCAACTATAAGTCCAATAAAAACCAATAAAATACTTATGGCCAAATCCATAAAACCTCCAAAGAAATTATCAGCACTAACATCAATCTCCCCAATCTATATTCATTATACATTATTTGAACGCAGTTTTTATAATCAATAACCACTCCACAAATTTCCCTCGGTATCTTTGTGTGTACAATTTACAGAAACTTTACCCCAATTCGGATCATTCTTATCATTGACATAAGCCCAACCACCATCACTGTTTATGTATGTTTGACTATTTCCAATATTAACAGAATTAGATGTCTCTTCATGTTTGGATATATTCGCTTCTGGTATTTCACTCAAATATCTTGGAATCAAAGAAGATAAATCATCAGTCGGATATTGTCCATTATTTGTGCCATAATAAACTATCACAGCTTCTCTGATTTGGTTCAAATTAACTCTTGTTTGTGCTTCTTTTGACTTAAAAACTATTTGTTGAAATCTAGGAATTGCAAGAACCATAAGCACCACTATAAGTGCAAACATTATGACTAATTCCCAAGCAACAAAACCTTTTCGATTCATAAAAACCTCTTTTGGAATTTTTTATTTTTTATCCCACATAGAAGATACCGTCGCATTTGAAATATCTAAATTTAAATTCATAGCAATGTGTAAAAATACTTTTGAATCACCAATTAAATTGTTCAAATCACATTCCTCATTTGGCATATGTGCTGTGTCTCTTATTTTACACCATACGACAGCATGATATCCTTCATTTCTGAAAAACGCACCAACAGTTCCACCACCTATTCCGCATGGCTTCGGATTATTATTGTAAACTTTTTTTGATGCTTCAATCACAGCTTGCGTGAGCGGAGAATGTTTTGGGGTTGGATTTTTAGTGTTCATTGTCATAACAGGTTCTATATTTATTTTTACTTTATAATCCTCTTGTATCGTTTTTGCTATCTCCACAATTTTTTGATGTACTTCTTTTAATGTATAAACTGGAAGCACTCGACAATCCAAATAAAAAACATCATCACCGGGGATTGTGTTTACATTGTCGACATTTTTTTCTTTTTTTGTTGGTTCGAATGTGCTGATGTTTGGATCAAATAAACTATCCTTTACATTGAAATGTTCGTACAAACTTTTGAGTCGAACAACCATATCACTACCAGCACGAAATGCATTATTACCAAGCTCTGGCATACTAGCATGACATTGTTTTCCAATCGTTTGAATTTTCAACCATGCGATAGATTTTTCTGCAATCTCTACCATTTCGCCTTTTTCGTTCCCGCCATCGGGAACTAAAAAGGCATCGTTCTTGCCAAATGTTTCGGGTCGATTTTTTAGCACATACTCGACACCATATTTACTGCCGACTTCTTCATCAGCATTTATCAACAAAGCTATGTTAAACGGCGGACGATATCCTTCTTCCATCATCGCTTTCAATGTCAATATACCTGACACCATTCCCTGATGATTGTCTTCCACACCTCTTCCGTAAATTATGTCGCCTTCACGATGAACCTTAAATGGATCAGTTTTCCAAAGCGATTTTTCGCCTTCTGGGACAACATCCATATGAGTCATTATCCAAAGTGTTTTTGTTTTATCCTCGCCATAATATTTCGCGATTATGTTCGGTCTGATTTTTTCTTTTGCTCTATCATCTGGTGCATCTATTCTAAAAATTTCGTCAAATTTCATTTTTTTGAGTTCGGATTCTATCCAAATCGCCTTATCATACTCACCCTCGCCACCGCTTTCCGGTGCGACTGCTTTTATGCTAACAAGATTCTCTTGAATCTTTACTGCTTCTTCTTTATATGAATCTATCTTTTGTGCTAATTTGTCAAACATGTTGTCCCTCCGCTCAAACATTCTTAACTACATTATAACTTAAATATCCCGAAAATAATAATTTGTGCGATAAATATTATCAAACTTAAAATTGACAATAATGCAAATTTTTGTTTTTTCTCTTTGAAAAATCCAATACCTTGCACAATTATTTTGATAACTGCTAACATCAACAATACCAAAATCCCAAAAAACAAAAATTTGCTATTTAGAATAAATCCGAGTATTAGCAAAACATAAATTGCGATTATCCCAAATCGTAATATTACATTTATTATTTTTCTTAAATTTTTATCAGTTATCATTTTACTTTCCTAACACCGACATCAAGAATTTTATTGAAATTATATACATCAAAACTGCGAACAAAACTTGTATAATTTTTGGTTTGATTTTAACTAACATATTCATTCCAAAATAAGCACCAGTCATTGAACCAATCACCATCGCACCAGCTACGTCATAAATTATAAAACCTTTTATCATATACGAGAACGCACCACAGGCAGAACTCACAAAAAGAATAAAATTACTTGTCGCAACCGACGCCTTAATTGGCATTCTACACAAGAAATTCATTATAGGAACTAACACTATCCCCCCGCCAATACCGACGAGTGCTGAAAGTAGTCCAGCCAAGAAACTAAACGGACTGGACAACATAATATTTTTCGGATTATATTTGACCGTTTTACCAAGTCCTTTATCCCTATACTCACCATAAAAAGTATTTTTAGTACGGATAATTTTCACATCTTTTTTTCTGACATGAAAAGTTTTAATCAACATATTGGTAGCCATTATAAAAGAAAGGATTGTAAAAATTATCCGTATATTAGTTTCGTGTATGATTGCGACCAAAAACACACCAATCAACATACCGAAAATAGAAAAAGGTTCTAATAAAGAAGCGACACGGATATTAACAAATCCATGTTTGATTTTACTCATCACACTCATCGCTGACAAAGCAGCAACACTAACTAAACTCGCTGCGACAGCGTTTGGGATTGGAATATCGAATAGAAAAACCAGTATTGGCACATTGAAAAGTCCGCCTCCGATACCGAATATCACACTCACATATCCAATAAGAAAGCTCAAAAATGTTAAAATGATTATATCGAACAGTTCCATAACTAAATTTTATATTATTGCGAGGAATATTACTATGAGGATAACATTTGAAGGTAATAAAAAGATTAATGCGAGTGTTGATAATTTTGTGATTAAAACTGATCAACCAAAAAACCGAGGTGGTGATGAGAGTGAACCAAATCCATTTCAATTATTTTTGGCATCACTCGGCACATGTTCTGGGATTTTTGTAAAAACTTTTTTAGATAAACGAGGAATTTCTGAAGAAGGGATAAGTTTGAGTGTCCACCCGAATTTCAATCAAGAAAAGTATATGTTGGACGATATTTTGATTAAGATTCATTTACCAAAAGATTTTGATGCAAAGTATGAAGGTGCCTTGGTATCGGTGGCGAAATTATGTTTAGTGGGCAAGCATTTGAGCGTCCCACACAATGTTGAAATTTCAAGAGATTAAAGTTCAGATTAAATTCCAATCATTTTTAAGAGGCCACCCCAAAAAGGGGTGGCCTCATCTCTGCCCCAGCCAGTGGCAGTGCGGAATATATTTTAAGAATCTCGTCACCTCCGAGTTCGTAAATATATTCCCTAATGCCACTAAAAAAATAAATTATTATTTTTTCTGTTTATTTTTGTTAATTCTATGTTCCTTATGAATCTCATCTACAAATTCCAATAACTTTACAAATAAATTTTTCGCCAATCTCTCTTTCGATATTTTTATTATATCTTTATCCCCCCTCTCCGCAGTTATTTCGTAAAAATTTATATATGGATTATTTGTTTTTCTTTTTTTCTTTATAATACACATAATTCTCCTCTTAATCTTAAACTAAAACTATTCATATTTTTAATACATTATATCATATTAAAACTAAAATAATTTGAGTTTTAATTAATTGTCATATTTCAAACATAATAATAAAGTGTAGACATGAGACCTAAATTAACTAGAAAAGATAAAAAACTATGTGCTTCTTTTGGAGCAAGATTACAAGAAATGAGATTTTTTGCTAAAGCTACTCAAGAAGATATCTCGTTCAAAACTGGTATCGGAACTAACAGCATAAGTAAAATAGAAAATGGAGAAGTAAATCCATCTTTGGTTACCATTGGAAAATTAGCTAAATTTTTTGATGTTTCAATACAAGAATTAATGAAAGGTATTAAATATTAATTTTTTACTGGTCGCTCAACTAAAAATAAACTTGCAAAAATAATCAGCACTCCAAATATCTCAAAAGTGTTTGGAATTTGTTTATTAATAAAGAAATCCAATGTTATTGCAACGATTGGTACAAGATATGTCACCATACTGAATCGTAAGGCACCCCATTGATGTATCAATCGAAACATTATCAGCAAAGCAATCGCCGAGCAAAATACGGCGATATATACATTTGCCATTATCACTTTCGCATTCAAAACTTCAGCTCCGACATTGCCACCAAAACTCAAAAAGAATAAAAATAAAAATGCCGAACCCATTATATGTTGCTGAAATATATTTCCCTCTAAAGTTAGCGACGGCGTTGTGTTTAATACATACTTTATCATCACATTACCCATCGCATAAAATAGTGCCATCATCAACAACGCCGTCGCTCCTAAAAACGCGAGGTTGTCTATTCCGGCTACGATTTTTGGATAGAAAATCAAAAGCACGCCACAAACACCTAAAATTACTCCGAATGCACGAGTCCATGAGAATTTATCCTGACCCTTTAACAAAATCGCACCCATTATGAATGTCCAAATTGGCACAGTCGAATTGAAAATTCCACCAAGTCCGGCCGGCACATACTTCTGACCCCAAAATGCCACAACAAATGGAAATCCCATTAACAATAATCCAAGTACCCACGGCTTCCACAAATCTTTTTTGGCTACATGGACGCTTTTTTTCCGAAGGAAAAAAAGCACAACAAAGAACAATAAAGCTATAAATCCTCGTAAAAAAGCACCGAAAAATGGATCTATCTGATGTACCACATCTTTCACCACAATAAAACTACTACCCCACAAAAAAGCTAACAAGATGAATAGAAATACATTAAACATATTTGAATCTCCTAAAAACTTATATATTGTATAATAAATAATAACATATAAGGACAATACCATGAAAGCTTTAGTTAAAACAAAATCAGGAATAGGTGCAGAGTATATTGATGCACAAAAACCAAAGATAAAAGATGATGAAATTTTGATAAAAATTCATCGTGCTAGCATCTGTGGAAGTGATATTCCTATATATAATGACACTGGCTGGGCGAAAGATAGAATCAAACCCCCTTTTATATTCGGACATGAATTTTGTGGTGAAGTAGTCGAAGTCGGCACTAAAAATTCAGGAATAAAAGTCGGCGATTTTGTATCAGCAGAATCGCATATATATTGTGGTAAATGTTATCAATGTAAAAATGGTCAGCAACATGTTTGTTCAAATATGAAAATTTTAGGAATTGATACACAAGGTGGATTTGCAGAATTTGCGAAAATCCCTGCAAATTGTGCGTGGAAACACACATCAGATAAATTCAAAGATATCGGTTCAATATTCGAGCCGCTCGGTAACGCTGTTTACGCAACTTTGGTCGAACCTGTTAAAAATAAATCAGTTTTAATCACAGGTTGTGGCCCTCAAGGATTGTTCGCTTGTCAAATTGCTAAAGCAGAGGGTGCGTCAGTGGTTATCGCCGTAGAAATGTCACCTTTTAGAAAGAAATTAGCAAAAAAAATGGGTGCTGATGTCGTACTCGACCCCACTAATCCGAAAATTTTAGATGAAATTAAAAAATATTCAAAAGATCCGAGCGGTGTTGATGTGGTGATTGAAATGTCAGGTCACCCATCAGCGATTAATATGGGTTTACAAGCAGTCAAACCGGCAGGTAGGTTCACAGCTTTTGGACTTGCTGGAAATGACGTCACTATAGATTATTCAAACCAAATAGTTTTCAAAGGCGTAACCGTTTTTGGTATCGCTGGCAGAAGAATTTGGAAAGATTGGGAAAAAATGGACGAGCTATTAAATTCTGGTAAAATTAATCCAGAGCCAGTGATGACTCATACCTACAAAATGAGCGAATTTGAAAAAGCATTTGAAAAAATGCAAGAACCAGATAGAGCATCGGGAAAAATAATTTTGATACCTTAATTCAGGAGATTTACAATGACAGACAATATGAATTTTTTAGACGCAGAACTCAAAACATTAAAAGATGAAGGAAGATTTATCACACCTCGAGTGTTGCAATCGACACAATCACCAGTCGCAACTATCGACGGAAAAGAAGTTATAAATTTAACATCAAATAATTATTTGTGCTTGACTACTCATCCAAAAGTTAAACAAGCGTCAATCGATGCCACAGAAAAATATGGCATCGGTGCGGCGGCGGTGCGATCGATAATCGGTACAACAAATTTACATGAAGAACTCGAAAAACGGCTCGCAGAATTCAAACAAACCGAAGCATGTTTGGTCGTTCAAAGTGGATTTTCCGCAAACGTCACAGTTTGTCAAAGTTTGATGACAAGTCCCGAAGATGTTTTGATTTCTGATGAATTAAATCATGCGTCCATCATAGATGGCGGGCGTTTGTCAAAAGCTAAAAAGAAAATTTATAGACATTGTGATATGAATTATCTTGAAGAGATTTTGAAATCAGATGAAGTTCAAAACGCCCGCAGAAAAATGGTAGTAACCGACGGCGTTTTCAGTATGGACGGAGACATTGCTCCATTGCCAAAAATCGTCGAGCTATGCGAAAAATATAAAGTCGTTTTAATGGTAGATGACGCTCATTCTAGCGGAGTTTTAGGTGCCGACGGTCGCGGAACCGTCGCACATTTTGACTTGAAAGGACGAGTGGATATTCAAATAGGAACACTATCAAAAGCGTTCGCGACCGTCGGCGGATATGTCGCATGCACCCAAAAGTTGAGAGATTATTTAGGCAGTGTATCGCGACCATTTTTATTTTCGAGTGCCGCACCACAAAGTGTGATAGCAACTTGTCTAGCCGGATTGGATGTTCTATATAATGAACCAGAACATTTGAAAACACTTTGGGATAATACAAAATTCTTCAAGACCGAATTGAAAAAAGCTGGATTTGATACTGGTGATAGCGAAACACCAATCACACCGATAATTGTTGGTGACGGGGATAAAGCAACAGAATTCAGTAAAAGATTATTCGAAGAAGGCGTTTTCGCATTGGCGATTAAATTTCCGACCGTTCCAAAAGGAAAAGAAAGATTGCGAACGATTATAACATCAGGACACACAAAAGAAAATTTACAAAAAGCAGTGGAAACATTCAAAAAAGTAGGCAAAGAACTAGAAATTATTTAGAAAGGGGTCAAAACAATGAGAAAATATATAAGGACAATACTAATACTCATACTCATAATACTACTTATGGTATTTTTGTATCAAAGGAAAGAACACTTATTAAAATCAACAAAAACAACAGTTATCGCCGCAGATTTTATAAATTATTCAATCACAAAACAAATCGCTGGCGATTTAATAAACTTGGAAATGTTTATACCAGCAGGTCAAGATTCGCATCATTTTGAACTAAAACCATCAGACATTATCCGACTAGTAGATGCTGAATTGTTCTTCTTTACATCTTACGAACTAGAACCTTGGGCAAAAGATATTCAAAAATCTTATAAAGGAAAAAATCAAATAATATTCGTGAATACCGGAGAAAGTACTCGAGAATTACATCCGTGGCTTAATCTTCACGCCGTAAAAGTTATGGCAGAAAAAATCACATTCTTTTTGACTTCTATCGACGAAAAAAATAGATATATATATTTAGAAAATTTAGAAATGTTCAAACAATCTGTTAACAATCTTGGAAAAAGGTATATGTCGGAGCTTTCAAATTGTAAACAAAAAACAATAATCCATATCGGACACAACGCATTTGGTCCGATGGCTAAAAGACTTGGATTTTATTTTGTGCCAGTCCAAAACGAACACGCAACTAATGAACCTAGTGCGAAAAAAATAGCGAAACTTATAAACCATGTAAACCAAAATAATGTCGAATATATTTTTACGGAAAAAATGTTGAATCAATCTTTCGCGAACATGATTGCAAACGAAACTGATGTGAAAATCATAGCATTGAATCCGATAGATGGAATTTCTAAATCAGATTTCAAAAAAAATAAAACTTATCAAGATTTGATGGAAGTAAATTTACGAAATCTTAAACAAGGATTGCATTGTAATTAAAAAATGGAAAGTATAGTTAAAGCGAAAAATATATCCTATAAATTTAACGAAATATTAGCCGTTAAAAATGTTTCGTTTAATATAAAGAAAGGTGATTTTACAGCTTTGATTGGTCCAAATGGTAGCGGTAAAAGTACTTTGTTGAAACTTCTGTTATGTATTCTAAAAAATAAACAAAATATTAGTCTTTTCGGGGATAAAGTCTGCGATTTCAAACACTGGCATAAGATTGGATACTTATCACAACACAATAAAATATTTGAAAATAAAATGCCTATCAGCGTCAAAGAAGTTATTTTGATGGGTAGAGTTTTGAAAGAAGATTGTTGTACACAAAATAAAAAAATAAAATGTATAAATTGTTTAGATGAGATTCTAAAATCGCTCGAAATTACAAACTTAAAAAATAAAACTTTTTCACAACTTTCTGGCGGACAACAACAACGTGTTTTACTTGCAAGAGCGTTGGTAAATAAACCAGAATTGTTGATTTTAGATGAACCAGAAAGTAATTTAGATACAAAAAGCAAAATTGCTTTTTTCGAAATTTTACGAAAATTAAATTGTGAAAAAAATATTACAATTTTATTATCAACTCATCACATTTTTGATATCGGAAAATACGCCAGCAACTTTCTTTTGCTTGATAAAAATTTAATTTTCGATGGCAATAGATCGGAATTTTGTAAATCAAAAGCCGTCGAAAAATATTTAGGTGCTTTTAAGCAACATATCGTTGATCATATCCATGAACTAGACTTTAAGCATCATTGCCCTGTCAAAAAAAGAGGTGCAAAATGATAACAGATTTCTTGAGCTATCAATTTATCAAAAACGCACTCATTTCAGGCAGTTTTGTAGCACTAATTTGTGCTGTTTTGGGTGTATTTTTAGTATCAAGAAGAATGTCGCTTATCGGCGACGGATTAAGCCATACAGC
>CAYPLD010000035.1:0-10710 GCA_964411485.1 uncultured Elusimicrobiaceae bacterium
GAAGCTTTTTTGGTCATGTTTGTGGTACAAACCAGGTTTCCTGGTCTTTTTTAAAAAGAACAAATGCTTCAACATTGTGCTGTTAACTCAAATTCGAACAGTTTTTAAAACTTTTGAAATTTTTGTAATTTCTTTAATAAATTTACTTTTCATTTTATTCCTTTTGTTATCTTGAGCGAAGTCGAAAGATCTCGGTCTTTAATAGTATATATCAGTGAGAGATTCTTCGACTCCCTTTGGTCGATCAGAATGACAATTGTTTTTTATTTTTTTCGTTTTTTTTCTCGTTCCAATTTTGCAAAAACATTTTCAACTTTTTCGGCTTTTTCTGGTGTATTATCGAACTCAAAAATAAAAGAGGGAATTCTTTTCAAATGAACTCTTTTCCGCAAGTTCGAACCGATTTCTTTTCTCATTAAATTCAAAATGTCTTGAACCTGTTCTTTGGCTTTATCGTCGCCCATAAAAGAGTAAAATACTCTTGCCTGTTTCAAATCTTTAGAGATTTTTACACTGGTTATAGTTATAATCCCGTCCATATTTTGATTATACGTTTCACGCGATAACAAACTATTAATTTCTTGCGTAAGTAAAGTTTCAAGCCGTTTCATTCTATCTATCATAGTTTTAATTTACCTTTGAATTGTCTGCCAATATCTCGAGTTAAATCCTTTTTCTTAATGCTATCTCTTTTATCGTGCTGTTTTTTACCTTTTGCAATTCCGATACCCATTTTCACCCAACCCTTTTTTAGATAAAGTCCGAGCGGTATTATCGTTTGGTTTTTTAATTGCTGTAAACCCAACAATCTTTTAATCTCTTTTTTATGGAGCAGTAATTTTCTCGTCCGTGTGGGATCTTGAGCTTCATTCGCATTTTCGTACGGCGTTATATTCATATTATGTATGAACGCCTGCATATTATCCTCAATTTTGACAAAAGCTCCCTCTAAGCTCACTTCTTTAGCTTTTAGAGATTTCACTTCCGGACCGGTAAGTTCTATACCTGCCTCAAAAGTTTCTAAAATCTCATAATCAAAGAAAGCTTTTTTGTTTTTGATAATGTTATTGTCTGGCTTTTTGCCGTCTTTTTTTCCCATATATATATTTTATCAAAATGATTGTAATAATGTCTCTAATATTCTAAAATAGTTTCTATGCCACGATATTCCACAAATAGACACCCTATCAGAAGGAAAAAATATAAGAAATCCAATAATAAGTATGTCTTATATTTTTTCTTGATAATTCTACTACTCACAGCCATAATATTTGGCTTTTATAAAATCACCCCACAAATCGCAAAGTTATCCGATAATATCAAACGACCGAACTGGACCTATTTCAATATTCAGGATATTACCGTCAACGGAGTGGATGACGAAATCGCTTTGAACATCATAAGCGATATTTCGTATAATGAAAATGGAACGATAACCTACAAAGATGTTATCAGAATAAAACGAGAACTTAAAGCGAAATACACGAATTTTGAAAATATCGAAATTAGTAGGAATTATCTAACTAAAAACTTAAATGTAAAAGTTAAAAACAGAAAACCGATAGCTAAAACTTGTGTTGAAGGTGTATGTCATTATATCGACGGAAACGGTTTTGTATATAAGGACGACATTCTAGAAAATGAGAATATCGTAAACCTAGAAATAGAAGATGGCACAAGTAATTTGGATAAAAAATTCGTACAATTAATTGTTGAGCTAATATCATTAAATAAACGATTAAAACTAAATGTGCAAAAAGTGATTTTGCAAATAGAAAAACAGAATGCAAAATTGGTTCTTGAAAATAATATTATAATCAGTCTAGGCAGTTTAGAA
This sequence comes from uncultured Elusimicrobiaceae bacterium, assembly GCA_964411485.1. Lineage (GTDB taxonomy): Bacteria > Elusimicrobiota > Elusimicrobia > Elusimicrobiales > Elusimicrobiaceae > Pseudelusimicrobium. The sequence goes on from CAYPLD010000035.1 coordinate 1,838, forward strand.
AAACTGCATGCAAGATTAAAAAAAGCAAAAGAGATAATGAAATATTCAAAAGAGGAATACGATTCTGATTACACATTAAACTTAAAATATTTTGAAAGTGGCAAAATATATCTTGAAACGAGGAAGTAAGATAAGGTTCACATTAAACATTAGCAAAACGAGTGTTATGTAGTGTGGCTTAAACGAGGAAAAAATGAGAAAGATAACAGTTGCAGGTTTGGATATAGGTAGTAATAAAATAACAGGTGTTGTTGCGATAAAAGATTTAGATACAAATACTCTAAAAATGGAGCATGTGAGTGTAGTAGATTGTAGTGGCTTGAAAGGAGGAGTTGTAATAGATATAAAACAAACTTCTGAAAGTATCGCTCAAGTTATACATGAGCTGGAAAATGCTACCAAAAAAGAAATCGAAAACCTTTATATTGCAATAAGAGGCTACCACTTGGAATCCTTCACTAATCACGGAGCTTACAATATATCGAGGGTAGATAAAGAAATAACAGCAGACGATATATACTTCGCAATAGAAAATGCAAAATCCGTACCGGTAAAAAATGATAACGATATAATCAACACAATAACCCAAAATTTTTCGGTAGATAAACAATATGGAATTCCAAATCCAGAAGGAATGGAAGGTTCTTTATTGGAAGTGGATTTACATGTAACGACGGGTTCATCTACACATATAAACAACTTGTTGAGAGCGATAGAACGAGTAGGTTATAAAGTTGACGTGAATTTATATGGGTTAATCGCACTTGGCGATTGTGTTTTGACGCAAGAAGAAAAAGATTTAGGTGCATTGATAATAGACATCGGTGGAGAAAGCATATCTGTTGGTTTATATTTTGACGGCGGTTTGAGATTTTCAAAAGATATACCTTATGGTGCTGATTTAATCACAAGGGATATAGCATATGGTATCAGAACTTCTCGAACAAATGCAAAACAAATAAAAGAAGAGTATGGTGTGGCTCACCCTAGTTTTTTAGGCGATGATGAAGAAATAAAAGTGCTAGATTTAGATGGTAAAACTATCAATGATGTAAAGAAAACAATTTTATTAGATATAGTTCAACCAAGAGTTGAAGAATTATTTACAGAAGTGAGACGAGCACTTGATAGAAGTGGATATAGCGAAGTGCCGGCGATAGGAGTATTAACTGGTGGCGGAAGTTTGATGCCGGGTATGAAAGAAATGTGTAGTCAAACTTTGGGGTTCAAAGAAGTTAGATGTGGTAGCGTACAAAGAGATTTGATGATTTCAGATGAAGATTTTTTCCATCCATCATATAGCACGGCGGTTTCGATAATAATATACGAATCGGTGAGAAATAATTATGGTGATTATAGTAGAATCGGAATACAAAATTCTGGTTCAGTTTTGGGTAAAATATCAAAAATGTTCAAGAAAATAGACTTTTTTGGCGGGTAAAAGGGTAAAAAATTATGGATTTATTTCAAAGGGAAGAAGAAAAATCACAAACTATCAAAAATATGAAAGCCAAAATAAAAGTGGTCGGAGTTGGTGGTGGTGGTGGTAATGCTATCAATCATATGATAAGTTGCGGTATAGAAGGTGTAGAATTCATAGCAGTTAATACTGACGCTCAAGATTTATTAAAAAATAGTGCTCCTTATGTTGAACAAATAGGAGAACGATTAACTAAAGGTTTAGGAGTTGGTGGAAATCCATCAAGGGGAAAAAAGGCGGCGGAAGAGTCGATAGAAAATTTGAAACATTTGATAGCAGATACTAATCTTTTATTTGTAACGGCTGGTATGGGTGGTGGAACGGGTACAGGTGCGGCACCGGTACTTGCTAAACTTGCAAAAGAAATGCTCGGCGATGATATTTTAGTTATAGCTGTTGTTACCAGACCTTTTGAGTTTGAAGGTTATGTTCGATCTAATCAAGCTGAAGAGGGGATTTTAGAAATACAAAAATATGCAGATTCGACTATAATAATTCCTAACGAAAAACTTTTTGAAATAATCGATAGTAAAACTTCTACAAGAGAAGCATTTAATATGGTTGATAAAATATTACTTCAAGCAGTTCGAGGTATTTCTGACGTCATCACTCACCCCGGACAGGTCAATATAGATTTTGAAGATGTAGAAACAATAATGAAAAATTGTGGAAAATCTTTAATCGGAATAGGTGAAGCTGACGGCGATAATAGACATATAGAAGCTGCCAAGCAGGCGATAACTTCCCCGTTGTTAGAAAACACAGATATTCAAGGAGCAAGTGGATTTTTGGTTCACTTTTTATCTGGCAATGATATAACCTTGAAAGAACAAGGCGAGGTTATGAATATTATCAAACAGAACGCTAATAACAAAACCGACATTATATATGGTTTCGGTTATAGTGAAGATTTGGGAAGTAAAATGAAAATCACGATAGTGGCAGCAGGTTTTGATGATAATGTAGCAGCTAATATGATGAAACGAAAGGCGATAATATCAAAAACGAATACGGAAGATGATACACATAGAAGACCAAAAGAAATGGCGGGTTTTTTCAATAAAGAAAAAGAAATGAAAGCAAGTGAGCGAATGTTGATACCTGCATTTTTGAGAAAGAAAAAAGAAAATTAAAAATTTATAAAAAAAGTTTTGCGAATATTTTGAGATGATTTTTTTATTTGTCATTGCGAGGAGGGAGGGGGCGTCGAGGCTCTCGACCGACGTGGCAATCTCGGTGTAAGTTATGAATAAAAAGTTTTATGTTTATATTCTTGCAAGTAAAAGAAATGGCACTCTTTATATTGGAGTAACAAACAATTTAATTAAGAGAATGTATGAACATAAAAATAATCTAGCAGATGGTTTTACTAAAAAGTATAATGTTAAAAATTTAGTACATTACGAGCAAACAGAAAGTGTTGTATCAGCCATTGAAATAGAAAAACAGCTTAAAAATTGGCAAAGAAACTGGAAAAAAGATTTAATAGAAAAAACAAATCCAGAATGGAAAGATTTAAGTAAAGATTTTTTAGAAATATAAAATTTTTTAGAAAAATAAAAACCTGTCATTCCGTGCTTGACACGGAATCCAGGATAAAAAAAAGAAAAGACCTAGATTGCGGATCAAGTCCGCAATGACAAATATTATGAGATTGCCACGAAATTGCTTTGCAATTTCTCGCAATGACAAGGATTATGTTGAGATTTCCACAGCCCTTCGGTCGAGAGCCTCGACCCCCGGGCTTCGCAATGACAAGAATAAAGGCAATGATGATAAAAAATTTTACAAAAATGAGAGGTTAATTTTATGGCACTAACATTAACTAGTCTATTAAAAACAGTAGTAGAAAATAAGGCGAGCGGACTACATATAAGAGGAAATTCTTATTCTTATGTGCGTCTTAATACTGTCGTGAAAGCGATAGAAGGTAGTTTTTTATCAAACGAGCAGGTCAAAAAAATGGCCATGGCTTGTATGGGTGAGTTGGAAAAGAAAACGTTTGAAGAAAAAAAATCGGTTGACTTTTCTTTGGATGCTCAAGACTTTGGACGTTTCAGATTTAATGTATTCTTAAATAGTGGTAAATATTGTATGGCGATAAGATATATCCCATTCAAAATCCCAAGTTTTGAAGAACTTAATCTTCCAGCAGATACCTTAAAAAGAATAGCAGACAATCAGCGTGGTTTGGTACTAGTTACAGGTATGACCGGTTCTGGTAAATCTTCTACACTCGCAGCCATGATAGATCACATAAACAAAACAAAAAGAAACCATATTTTGACCATAGAAGATCCCGTCGAATTTATACATGTAGGTGAGAAGGGTATAATAAGTCAAATGACTTTGGGTAAAGATACTAATGCATATAAAGATGCTTTAAGATACGCTATGAGACAAGATCCTGACGTTATAATGCTCGGTGAGTTAAGAGATGCTGAAACAATAGAAGCGGCAATATCCGCTGCAGAAACTGGTCATTTGGTGCTTGCGACAGTCCATACTATCAATGTTGTTCAAACGATAGGGAGAATTATTGATGCGTTCCCGGTACATCAGCAAGGGCAGGTTAGAATGCAGTTAGCAGATTTATTGAAAGGGATTATATCCCAGCGGTTGCTTCCAACCAGTAAAAGCGATATGATACCAGCACTTGAGATAATGGTCAATAATGCGAACATAAAAAAACTTATTGTGGATAATAAACTTTTGGAAATAAATAAAGCGATAGAAAAAGGCGATCACTACGGGATGATATCCTTTGATGACTCGTTGGTCAAGCTATATAAAGAAGGAAGCGTCAAACTAGACACAATTCTTACATATTCTTCGAGTCCAGATATGGTTATGTTAAAGCTAAAAGGTATAAAGGGCGATATGACAGATTAGGAGCAGATATGAGAGACATCGTGATAGCGATAGATGGACCAGCAGGTGTAGGAAAATCAGCTTTAGGAAAATGTTTAGCAAAAGAGCTTGGATATACTTTTCTAAGCACAGGACAGATGTATAGAGCACTTGCGTGGAAAGTATCGAATTTAGGTATAGATCCTAACGATTATGAGAAAGTGGTAGAAGTTGCGTTAAAAATAAAGTGGGATTTCAAGCCAGAAAATAATGTTTTGAAAGTTTATTCGGACGGAAAAAAAGTAGGAAAAGAAATTTTCACAGAAGAGGTTGGTGGGATAGCCAGTAGAATATCCTCGAATAGAGATGCAAGACGTGTTATCACAAATAAGCAGAAAGAACTTTGTGATAAGAAAAAAATAGTTATGGAAGGACGAGATATTGGCACAGTTGTTTGTCCAGAAGCGGAGATAAAAATATATTTAGACGCCACCCCAGAAGAAAGAGCAAAAAGAAGATTTAAACAATTAAAGGATCAGGATAAACCAGCAAATTTTGACAAGATTTTAGAAAATGTTTTGACGAGAGATAAACGAGATTGCGAAAGGGTAGTGGCACCTCTCAAACAGGCGGAAGATGGTATCTACGTGGATAGTACCAATATTAATTTAGAGCAAGTAGTAGAAAAAGTTTTGGAGATAATCAAGAAACATGTTCGTTAATTTGATAAAATTAATAACAAGGGCAATATTTAGAATTTTTTATTTTGCTAAAGTTGAAGGCCTTGAAAAAATTCCTAAAAACGGAAAGCTAATAATAGCAACTAACCATCTAACAAACGCGGATCCGCCATTTGTAGGTGCGTTTGCAGGTAAGCAAAGAGTAGTAAAGTTTTTAGCGAAAAAAGAACTTTTTAAGACGCAATTTTCGTCTTTTATATTTGAAGTGTTGGGTTGTGTGCCAGTAGATAGAGCAAAAGGTGATTTGAGTGCTTTAAGAACTATAATCAAACTTCTTAAAGACGAAAATTGCGTAATATTATTCCCGGAAGGCACACGTTCAAAGACGGGGGAATCACAAGATCCGAAAGCAGGGATAGGTTTTATAACTTATCAGAGTAAAGCACCAGTTTTATGTGCGAGGATTTTTAATAAACATAAATTCCCATGGGTTTTTGGGATTAAATTAAAGTTCGGCAAAATGATAGATTTTGACGAAAACAATTTTCAAGGTGAATGTAAATATCAAGATTTTTCGTTACGTATAATGAAAGAGATAAACTCTATAAAAGAATAAAGCACGGAGGATAACGCGGTCAACACACTAGTTTGATGACCGTAAAAATAAAAGCCATGACAGCATCAAAAGAAGAAATCAAGAAGACAGATGAGATAAAAGAAACAGAAAAAAAATCAGAAAAAGCAGAACCGAAAAAAACAGCAAAAAAAGTTGAAGTAAAAAAAGAAACAAAACCAGAAAAGGTCAAATCAGAGCCAGAAAAAATCCCCCAAAAAGAGCAAGAAGAAGTGATAGATATGGAAGAAATGTCTATGGAAGAGCTTTTTAGTGCACAAGACAGTTTTGTCGCAGAAATAAAGAAAAGAGAAGTTGTAAATGTTAGAGTCGTTCAAGTAACGGACGAAAACGTTTTTGTAGATATCGGCGAGAAAAAAGAAGGACTCATATCCGTAAAGGAATTTGAAGGTCGCGATTTACCAAAAGAAGAAGACAAAATACCAGCTATATTATTAAGACCGGGTTCAGAGGAAAGACACGCAATACTTTCTAATAAAAGAGCGATAGAAAGTGTCGGTTGGAAAAAATTAAAAGAAATTTTTGGAGATACTCAAAAAATCCGAGGCACAGTAAAAGAATGTGTTAAAGGCGGATATATGGTAGATGTTATGGGTGTGGCAGGTTTTATGCCATTATCTTTATCAGAAATCCACAGAGCTTTCAAACATTATTTGCCACTTGGTGCAAAAGTGAAATGCAAAATAGTGGAATTTTCTAGAGAAAAAAATAAACTTATATTATCCAGAAAAGAAATTTTAGAAGAAGATGAAAAGTTAAGACAACAACAAGTAGTTTCTGAAATAAAAGTCGGCGAAATTTTAAGATGTGTAGTTTCAAAAGTTGGAAGAGATAAATTATTTTTGAGATTCCACGGCATCGAAGGTTTTGTCGAATTAGACAATGTCGCTTGGCAAAATAAAGAGGATATGCTAAAGAAATATCGACGAGGACAAAGAATCAGAACTAAACTTATGAACATTATAGAGGCAGAAAGACCTCGATTAGAATTTGGATTAAAACAGCTTTATTTGAGTCCATCAGAATTTCTAAAGAAAAGATATCCATTCAGAAGCACACCTAAAGCAGTGATAGAAAAAATTACTGAAGAAGGGGTGGAAGTTTTGCTAGGTAAAAACAACAAAGGTTTTATACATACATACGAACTTGGTAGAGATTTTGCTGGTAAAGAAGGTGATACTATCAAAACACTTGTATTAGGAATTGATACAGAAAAATTTGTTGTGAATTTATCCGTAAAAAAATATGAAAGTTTTCAAAACAGAAAAATCGTAAAACAGTATATGCGTCAAGCACCAAGACCAACGTTGGGGCAATTGCTTGATAATAACGACGAGTAAAAAGGGAGGCGAGGCTCTCGCCATGAAAAGATTAAGTGTAATAGTGAGTAATATTTCAGGTGAAGTTTCTACCGAGGAATTTCTACCTAGCATAATCGATGCTTGCGAACGTTATAAAGGTAAAAAAGAAATACTATTTGTATTTCAAGATAATAAAGATAATACTTATCGTGTGGTCAATCAGATGGCTAAACATTGTAATTTCTTGACGCTAATCAAACCAAAAGACTACGAAAATAATTTATCAGCAAAAAGTGTAGGTGCAAAAAGAGCACGTGGTGATGTGTTCTTTTTTGTTGATGATAATGTCGAATTGGAACCAAACTTTTTTGAAAAAGCAGAAAAAAATTTTAATAAAAATTTTTTTATGTTGGGTGTTTGTGGCTACAATTATTATTCTGGTAAACAACAAGATGGCATAAAAATTTTGAACTGGCGGAAAGGTAAAATAAATTTTTCCGATAATATCTATAACAGAGCGTTAAAAAAAGATAGAGTAACTACTTATCAAACATTTGCTGTTCAAGGTGCGTATTTTTTCGTCGATAGTAGACGCTTTCAACTTTTGGGTGGGTTCGATGACGATCTCTTTAAGGATTATCTTATTGAAGCAGATCTTGCTTATAGAGGATTAAAACGAGGTTGGAATATTATTTATAATCCAAACTTAAATGCTTATCACAAAACTAGTGTTTCCAAATTACGTTGTTCTAAACATTTGCAAATTACAATCAAAAGAAATAGAATGCTATTTGTTTGGAAAAATGTAAAAAGTTTTCGTTTGTTTTCAAAACATTTCTTTTGGAATATTATTAAAATTTTTGACTTCGGAAAATGGCGAGCGTTTTTTACTGCTTTACCTAAATTGGGCATTGTTTTACGACGAAGAAAGATAGAAAAGAAATATACAAAAATTTCAGATATTAAGGTTTTGAAATTGTCTAAAAACTACAAAAAATTTATTTTAAGAAAATCATCATTCAAACCAAGGTATCCTTATAATAACAAATTCAAAAAATCAAGACATTAACATTTCTTTGCACGAATCAAGAACTATATCTTTTGTTATAAGTTTCATACACAAAAAATGTCCACGTGGACATTTTTTGCCACCATGCAACGCACAAGGTCGACATTTCAAATCTTTAATTTCTAATACTTTTGAATTTTTTGCGTAAGGAAAAAATCCAAGCTCTTTTGTGGTTGGTCCGAAAATTGCAAGTGTGGGAACTTTATATGCACAGGCAATATGCATAGGACCGCTATCATTTGTTATAAAAAGTTTAAACTTTGGCATTATATTCATCAAATCTGATAGTGTGGTTTTGCCGGTCAAATCTATTGGTTTTACATTCGATAATTCGATAATTTCTTTAGCAAGTTTACTATCACTTTTTCCGCCCACTAGTACGGTTTTGACATCAAAATTATTTTCGAGTTCTTCAATCACTTTTGCGTATCTTTCTTGTGGCCAACGTTTTGTTAGCCAAACAGAACCGGGGTGAATTGCTACTAATTTTTTATCAATTTCTAGCACATTAAATTTATCTGATGTTTTTTCTTGTGGTGTATAAATTGAAGTCTCTTTATTAATGTTTTGGTTTTCATCTGTCAAAGTTTTTAATAGCGATAAATTTCTTTCAGAATCGTGCATCATCCACGAGAACGGAGCAGTTTTTGTGTATAGAAATTTTCCAGCACTTGAACTAAAACCAACTCTGATTTTTGTTTTACTTAAATATGCAATCAATGCACTTGTGAAACTTCGATGGGGGACTATAATAATATTGAACTTTTTTTTCTCGATTTTTTTCGCAATTTCAAAAATGCCTTTTATTTTTGAGGTTTTATGTTTGTCATAAATTATTATTTCGGAAACTTCTTTTAAT
>CAYPLD010000036.1:0-3994 GCA_964411485.1 uncultured Elusimicrobiaceae bacterium
TTATCCTCGATAATTTTTATAATAGCATTCGCTAAAGCCACCGTATAAGTAGGGCAACCAAATTGATCTGCCACCACTTTTAATTTTGGGTTTTTCTCCGCTAACATTATCATTGTTTCAACAAAATTCTTACCATTTTTTCCGTATAACCAACTTGTTCTGACTATATAATGATCAGGATTTTCATCTTGAACAGCCAACTCACCTTCCAACTTCGTAAATCCATAAATATTTTGTGGATTTGGCTTATCCTTTGGAGTATATGGTGTGTTTTTTGTACCATCAAAGACATAATCCGTGCTAATATAAATTATTTTCGCACCAACCTCTTTCGACGCTTTAGCGATATTTTTTGTGCCATGATAATTCACTTCATATGCTAAATCTTTTTCTTCTTCAGCTTTATCAACAGCAGTATACGCCGCCCCGTGAAATATCAAATCTGGTTTATGCTTTTTGACAAAATCCATAACCAATGGCTTATTTCTGATATTCAAATCATCAATATCAGTTTTTATCACTTCATATCCCTTTTCCTCGAGCAAAGGACATAAATCTTTACCCAACATTCCATTTGCACCAGTCACTAAAATTTTCATTTCTTTTTTCCTCTTTTTATAGCTTTTTTTAAATTTGATTTTATGAAAATCAATGGAAACATCAAATAACTAAAATAAAACCACCAATCTTTCCTATAATCTACCAAATATTTCAAGTATCCTGTCTTATTATAATCAAATTCGTCTGCAAAATCAAAATAACACGGGATTATATGCTTATATAATAGCCGAAATTTTTCGCTCTGAAAAACCTTTTTGCTCAATAATCCATTTTCAATATACGGTTTATGTAAAGATAAATAATTCTGTCCAAAAATTTCGGCGACATTATATCCACTTTTCTTTTCCGTATCTAAAACTCTTGAGAATTTTTCATTATAGACCACAGCCTTTGATTTTTTCTCCAAAAGTCTTAACAATATATCCACTTGTGGTAGCATCAAATCGCCATGCCTAAATGGATTATCCAATTCTTTGTAATCATCTCGCCAAATAAAAAATCCACCTATCCACGTCGAAAAAAAACTAACTTTTGATACAAACTTATTCATATCATTACAAAAAATCAGTTTATTATTGCTAGTCGCATTACCATTCGTACAAAAAATGATTGGTTTTTTTTCGACATTCTCTTTTATCAATTTTAAAAGATCAGACAACTTATTTTCTATCATATCCAAATTGTCATTATGTAATTTTAAAATTTTTCCATTGGCAGAATCCAATGCCGTCTTTTGATTTAGATAACTACCAATATTTTTTGCGTTTCTTATGTATTTAATTTTATCTGAAAATTTATCAGCGTATTTCTCTGCAACTTTTTGAGTGTCGTCAGTGGAACAGTTATCTGTGATGATGATTTCCACTTCATCACTTTCTAAAAACGCTTTTTGAGTGACGATGCTATCAATAGTTTTATCAAGAGTTTTTGCTCTATTATACGTGGGAATACATATTGATAACAACATTTTTTACCCCAACTTTTTTTCTATCTTTTTTATCCAATCCTGATTTTTTAAATACCAATCAATAGTCATTTTGATTCCATCTTCAAAATTTACTTTTGGTTCCCAGCCAAGCTCATTTTTCATTTTACTGCTATCAATTGCATATCGTTTATCATGTCCAAGTCTATCTTCGACATATTTGATACTGCTTTCATCTTTTTTCATTCCAGCTAAAACGATTTTCGTGATTTCCATATTGGTTTTTTCATTATTTCCACCAATATTATAAATTCCGCCATCTTTACCTTTATGTAAAACCACATCTATCGCTTCACAATGATCGTAAACATATAACCAATCTCGAACATTCAATCCATCACCATAAACCGGAACTTTTTCACCAGCTAAAAGTTGTTTAATAAAATATGGTATCAACTTTTCTGGATATTGATATGGTCCGTAATTGTTCGAACATCTTGTTGTCAAAACCGACATTTTATAAGTTTCGTAATATGCTCGGACCAACAGGTCTCCGCTTGTTTTACTTGCTGAATATGGACTGTTCGGTGCTAATGGTGTATCCTCGGTAAACAGACCTGTTGGTCCGAGCGAGCCATACACTTCATCGGTTGAAACCTGCAAGTATCTTTTGATTTTATTATGTCTTGCACCTTCAAGTAAAATTTGAGTTCCCATTACGTTTGTTTCTATGAAAATTTCTGGACCGGTGATACTTCTATCCACATGACTTTCCGCTGCGAAATGTACACACATATCAACTTCGCTCATCAATTTGTTGACCAATTTTTTATCACAAATATTTCCTTTTACAAATTTGTAGTTTGGATTATCTTTAACATCATCAAGATTTTCTATATTACCTGCATAAGTTAAAACATCCAAATTTATTATTTGATAATCTGGATATTTTTTGAGCATATGACGGACAAAACAATTTCCAATAAAGCCCGCTCCACCTGTAACTAGTACTTTTGTCATTTATTTTTCTCCCTCGTATGTGAAATTTATTTCTGTGTCTTTTAAGTTTTTCAAATCCTTATCTTTATCAGAAATTAATGCTTTGCCATCGATTTTCCAATCAACATTTATATCAGGATCGTTATACGCAATACCAATATCTAAATTCGCATCGTACTCATTGGTTGTTTTGTAAAGTACTTCAGCTGTTTCACTCAAAACACTGAAACCATGTGCGAAACCAACCGGCACATATAACATCTTTTTGTTTTCTTCGGATAATATCTCGCCAACCCATTTGCCAAAAGTCGGAGAACCTTCACGAATATCAACTGCAACATCAAAAATCTCGCCTTCAATACAGCGAACTAATTTGCCTTGTGGTTTTGGCATAAGTTGAAAATGTAAACCACGTACAACGTTCTTGATAGATTTGCTGTGGTTATCTTGCCGAAAATTTTCGGTGATTCCATTAGCTACAAAATCTGATTGTTTATAGCTTTCCATAAAGAAGCCACGCTCGTCACCGAAAATTTTCGGCTCTATTAGCACAACTTCTTTTATTTTTAGTTTTTTAAATTCAAATGGCATAGATTTATTATATAATATGTTTCCTTGTTTTTATTAATCCAAATAGTTTGAGCCTATCTCTTTTTGGACCACAAGTGCTTATAATTCGTTGCAAACCATGTTTTTTTAACATATATTTCCAGCTTTTATTAAAATCCTGATTAATATCTCCCTGTCCTATGTGAAAACACTCAAATTGGACTGCTTTTGTCAAAATATTATGTTTTATTCTTGCGGTCATTGAAAAATCTTCTACATATAAATGCCAATCCAGATTTTCGTCAAATCTCAAATTGTATTTTTTTACTAGCGATGAATGAACTATCAAACAACAACAATCTAAAGTTTCTACAGTGACTGGTTGATCTATGAACTCTCCACTCAAAAAAAAATCTTGTTTTTTCTTTTTGAATTGTCTTATCTGACCTAACATTCTCGTTTTTATCACATTAAATTTCGGATGAAACCTTCTTATACTCAAAAATTGTTTTTGAGGAATCACTCCAATTGGTCCATAAATAAAATTTTTATCTAGTTTGCTTAATATTTTTTGAGGATCTTTATCAAAACCAAAATCTTGATGACAAAATATTATCCAAAAACTATCGCCGTTTACATTTTTCTTGATAAAATCATTATATCTTTTAGGTATGCCAATATTTTCTTTTGTATTGTCGCAAAAAGTTAATTCATGCTTATTCATAGATGTGTTATCCTGAATGCACTTTTTGTACATATCAAGATTAGATACTACCGACACTATTTTTATTTTTTCCATAACTTTTTTATGTTCCTTTTTATTTTTTTACTGATAAAAAGCTCTACTATCCTGAAAAAACTATAATAGAAAAACCAATCTTTATAATACTCTTTCATATATTTTAAGTATCCTGTTTTCTCAAAATTATGTTTGTTTGCAAAATCAAAATAACCAGGAAT
>CAYPLD010000036.1:4004-10211 GCA_964411485.1 uncultured Elusimicrobiaceae bacterium
ATGTGTTTGAATAGCACCTTCTTTTTTTCTGCTTGAAAAATATCTCTACTTAAAAGTCCTTTCTTAAGATATTCTTCATATAAAAGTACATAATTATGACCAAAAACCTCGGCCACATTATATCCGCTTTTATTCTTTGTATCCAATTGCTCAAAATATTGTTTATTGCATATCAAACCTTTCTGACTTTTCGAAATTAAACGAAGTATCATATCCGTTTGAGGAAGCATTAAATCGCCGTATCTAAATGGATTTTTTAGCTTCTTATATTCACTTCTCCAAACACCAAAACCACCTATCCAAGTGCTGTAATAAGAAACTTTTGACACAAACTCATCCATGCTATTACAAGTAACTTGCTCTAATTGATTCCTGTAATTGCCATTTTTGAAAAATAACGTTGGTTTTGTGGATATATTATCTTTAAGTATTTGTAAAATCTCGTCTAAACTATTTTTCAAAAATGGCAAATTATCGTTGTGAAGTTTTAGAAATTCCCCATTACCAGAATCTAATGCTTTTTTGTGATTATCAGACGAATGAATATTCTGTTTATTTCTAATAAATTTGATTTTGTTTGGAAATTTATCGTTATATTTTTTTACAATTTCTGGAGTATTATCGGATGAAAAATTATCAATTACTACAATTTCTATTTCCTCTGTTTTTACAAATGCTGATTGACTCACAATACTACCAAGTGTCTTACCAAGACACTCCGCTCGATTACAAGTTGGAATACATATTGATAATAATTTTCTATTCACTACCTTTCACCTGTTTTGGTTTTAATCGTATACTCGTTTTGAATTTTGTGAAAAAACAAAATGAAATTTTACTTCTATCAAATCTAATTCGAATTATATAACTGATAAAATAATAACCCAAAAATAAAACCAAAAATAATAACTTGTATAAAAAAGACAATCCTGCAAACACATCACATATGTTTTTGAAATAATTCTTATTGTTATGATTGTTTATACAAATGATATTTTTTAACATAGAAATTGTGCTTATATTTTCAAAAGTTTTTTGATCAAAATCGGCTTTTTTTATAAGATATTTCCTTTTTTTCTTATCTTTTATCATCTGCATAGAATTTATAAAACCAACTTGCCAAAACATATGTTTCATCGACGAATGAACAAAACTATCTTCTTCTGAACCACGAGTGAAAGAATATCCTTCTTCTTGTATATAAACTTCCACAACACCTTCTTTAGGGACATAAATAGAGTCTTCATCATTTATTGCCTTGCAAGTTAGTGCAAGTTGGGGAAACATATTAGAAATATTGAAATACATATTCATTAAAACAGAATTTGTTATTAGTTTTGTTTTGTAAATACCAGCAGGCACAAACGTAAGTTGTCTTACCAGTTGAGATAAATTATTTCTATCTTTTATGGCATAAGTTGAAGCTAAAATGATATCATAATCGTTTTTTATTGCCTGTTCTATTTCTTTGAAATTAGAAAAATCAAATTTGTCGTCATCACATAAAACCCAAATATATTTTTTCATTGCCATTTCATAAGCTCGTGTAATATTAGCGTTTCCGCCGATATTTTTCCTATGTCTGATATGCTTCACATTAGAATATTTTTTAGCATATTCTTCACATAGTTGACTTGAACCATCAGTAGAACAATTATCTAAAATTGTTATTTCGAAATCTCGAATTGGGCTATTTTTTGCAAAAATATATCCAAAAGTATTTTCTAACTTATCCTTACGATTATATGTAATCAAAAATATTTCTATATCATTTTTCATCATTTTGTTTTTTGTTTTTTACGGCAAATTGTGTTTCATAGAGCATTTTATATGTGCCGTTTGGTTTCGCTAAAAGTTCCTCATGAGAACCTTCCTCCAACAATTCCCCTTGTTCTATTACCACTATTTTATCTGCATTCACGACCGTCGATAATCTATGTGCAACAACAAGTACTGTTTTGTTTTTCATTAAATCATCAAGTGCTTTTTGAACTACTTTTTCCGCTTTGTTATCCAATGCACTAGTAGCTTCGTCAAGTATCAAGACACTAGCATTTCTCACAAATGCTCTTGCTATCGCAAGGCGTTGTTTTTGTCCACCAGATAATATTATCCCCCTCTCACCAATCTCAGTATTAACACCATTCGGTAAACCATCTACAAAATCCATCAGATATGCATGTCGCAATGCTTCTTTTACATCATCATCAGTAGCATCTGGTCGACCAAGCAATACATTTTCTCTGATAGTTCCTACAAACAAAAAATTGTCCTGAAAAACCGTAGCAATATTAGCTCTCAAAGAATGTTGCGTCAAATCTTTTATGTTATGTCCATCTATTTTGATGCTACCACCAGTCACATCATAAAATCTTGGTATCAAATGTGCTATTGTTGTTTTACCGCCACCAGAATTACCTACAACAGCCACCATCTGACCTGCCTTTATATCAAGTGATATTCCCTTGATAACCTCTACGTCCTGTACATATTCAAAACGGATTTTATCTAATTTTATACCCTGTTTGACACCTTTAAGTTCTTTAGCATTCGGCTTATCTTTAACATTTGGATTTAATTCAAAAAGTTCCCAAATCCTTTCTATTGCCAAGAACGAATATTGTACCGATACAAATTTATCACCAATAGTTTTTAATGGAGTGTATAGCATCAAAAGAGCGGCAATAAAGGATACAAAATTACCGCTTGTTATAGTGCCTTGTACTATGAGAATACTACCATAACCGATAACCGTCGCAAGTCCGAACGATATGATTATCTGCATCACAGGCGATAGCCAATTAGTGTATTTGACCATTTTCATTTGAAGTCCAAAAACTTCTTCCAAAATATTTTTTGTTTTTTGTTTTTGATATTTCTGTAAATTATAACTTGTAACGAGTCTATTACCAGCAAAAGTTTCATTATAATTAGTATTTACAATAGCAAGAATATTCGCCGTTTTTGTAGCAATACCTTTCATTCTTTTTCTGACTATTTGTATTGGAAATACCAACACAACCAAAACACCAATTGCTATTATTGATAATTGCCAAGAGTTCCATATCAAAACACCACACAAAGCTATTGAGGAAAAAAACTTAGAAAAAAATGATTTTAAGTTCATTATAAGACCCGATGCTGCCATATCAGCATCTTGACAATATCTAAAAAGCACATGACCAGAAGAATGTTTATCAAAATAAGCAATATCCATATTTAAAAGTTTGGAATATAACTTTTTTTTCAAATCCATAGTAATTTTAGAACCAACCCAAGTGTTGATATATGTAGAAAGATAAGCCAAACATCCTTTCAACATGGTAAAGCCAACTATCGCAATAGGGATATAATAAGTGTATTTCGCGTCTTTTGCCACCATAACATTATCCATATATGGTTTCAAAAATGCCGCCACAACTGCATCTAGCGAGCCAACAGGGATCGTCAAAAGAAGCCCAAAAATGGCCCTTTTCCAATAAGGTTTCGCATAAGGAAGCATTCTCTTATAGTTTGTTACGAATTGATTAGTAGTTATTACTTTTTTTATCTTGCTCATTTACCTGAAAATCCTCTCATAATAATCATTATAGCATTATAATATGGTAAACTGTCTTATATGAAACTAATCAAACAGGGTGATCCGAATTTTTTCAAAAATAGACGAATTTTGATAATTCATCTGGAATTTACCAGTATTTGTAATCAAACTTGTAGCTATTGTCTAGAGGATAATGGCAATCCTGATAAAATTAAGGAAAATTATTCTGTCGAAAGTAAACTATTAGGTGCAATAACCAAAATTTTTGCTGTCGCAAACGATGACGATTTTATCGGATTTGTAATAACCGGTGGCGAACCAACTCTTCAGCCTGCATTTGAAAATGTAATAGCAAAAATTTTGTCACGCAAAAATACAAGTGTAATTTTGACTACAAATTTATCACAATCACCTGAATATTATGAAAGAATAAATATTCCGATGGTAACATCCTTACATTTGGATAGTCAAAATCCGAAGGAATATCTTGAAAAGACAAAAAAACTACGCCATTTGATAGCACATACAAGAATTATGGCACACCCAAAAAAAATGGATTTAGTGGAACAAACTTATAAAGATTTTTTAGAAACATCTAAACAAACTCCATTAAGTTTTGCGGTTGAAAGAATTTTTCCGTATGGAAATTATAATCCAAACTACAATCCAGAATATTTAGAAAAATTAAAAGATATGCCACCAGTTGATTGCGAATACATACAATCTCTCAAAGATAAATTGGGACTTATGGAAAACGCTTTTTATCGTTCACTTTGGCATTATGACAACAAAATCACTAAAAAAGATGGAACAACAAATTTCAAATATTTTTATTGCGAAAGAAATTTACTAGTAGTCCAAGGTAATGGAACGGTCAAGATGTGTTGGTGTTATGATCCGAAAGTTAATATTTTTGATACAGATAAACTACCCGAAAATATTTTTTCAACAGTTATTTGCGGACATAAAAATTGTCCTATGGGTTTTGCCACATCAGTAGCTAAATTTTTAAATAAAAAAGATGCTCCCGAATATTTGAACAAAAAAAATCTACCTAGATTGTCCTTAAGAAAAGGAATTAAAAAATTATTACATATGTAATCTTTTGTTTATCATGTCTGTTTGAACCCACTCAGCAAATTCTGTAATATCGTTAAAATTTTGTCCTAATGCGTTTTCTGTGTTTTCTGTGTTTTCTTTGATTATTTTATTCTTTTTATAGCCGAACATACCAGCTACTGGTTTTACTATTGGCTCAATCAAAATTGGTTTGATAATATGTCTTTCTATTCCTTTAGGTATCCTTTTTACCTCTGCTTTTAGAAAGTCTCTTACAAAAACAGGATCTTGTTTATAAAGTTTTGAAATATAAGGCAGTAAATCAAAAACTTGCACGAAATCTGCAATTTCTCTGAATTTTTTAATGTCTATATCTACCAATTCTTTCCTTGAAATTTTATTCTTTTTAAATCCAAAAGTATAAGCAATAGGTTTTACTATTGGCTCAATCAAAATTGGTTTGATAATATGTCTTTCTATTCGTTTAGGTATTCTCTTCATTCTATATGTTAAAAAATTTTTCATCCATATAGGTTCATCTTTATAAAATTTTTTAATATGTGGTAATAAGTCAAAAACTTCTGTAAAAAAAGTGAAATCTAATGGACCATCAAATGTTATTCTTAATTGTCTTTGGAAAAAATCTTGTCGCAAGTATGTTTTATAATGTTTATCTATTCCATTTCTATAAATAACTTTTAACACACCATCTGCACATATATTCAAAAATGATGTTATTTTTAGTGGTGAATGTTCTAAAAATTTCTTTCTATTTTTCCATTTTCGTGTAGCTTTATTAATATGTTCCACTTCTCGAATATGGTGAACACCAATGATAGATAATGGTAAATTTATATATCCCATTGTTGTATTATAAGCCACCCCAAAATAACCAATATCCCCGAAAGATTTCACAAAGAGACCACCTTGTCTATCGAAAATTTCATCTATTTTCTCCTTCCGAAGAAAAAATGCTGTTGAATGAAAAGCAGAATAAATATCAGGTTTTTTGATTGATCCAATACCAGAGATAGAAAAAAAGTTTTCCGCAACATCTTTACCAGAAATTTCTAACAAATCTGTTTTTGGATTATTAGAAAATGGCAAATAAACCATACAATTTCTTACTTCTGGAGCGATTTCTTGTTTTGTGCCAATTTGTCTATAAGGAGTTATTCCTGTTTGGATTATCCCGTATTTTTCATTTGATTCAAAAGCATTTTTAACTTTTTCTAATGTTGAAGGTGCCCAAGCATCATCGTCCGCTATATATGCAAAATAATCTCCATTACTGTCCTTTACTATTTCATTAGAAAGATCGTTAGAATCAATTTCCTGACAAGATTTAACATATTTTATCCTATCATCATTATATTTCTTTATTATTGGTTCAACTGATGGAGTAGATCCTCTATCCAAAACAATAACTTCAAAATTTTTGTATGTTTGATTTAATATACTTTGCAAACAACCTTCAAACATTTTGTGTCGATTATATGTAACTAAAAGTATAGAAAATGTTGGTAATATGTCCTTTTTAAGTTTGTTAAATTTAAGTTTAGGTTGTTTTATATAGTCTACATCTTGTGGTTTTACTTTTTGTATAT
>CAYPLD010000037.1:0-9960 GCA_964411485.1 uncultured Elusimicrobiaceae bacterium
GGATGAAAGAACCACCAGAATTTGATGCTGATGAAGTATATATCGTTGGTTCTTCTGATATAGCAGATACACATAAAGTTAATAAAGAATATGCGACAAATGCACTAAAAAATTATTTGGTTACGTATTACACTTTGGGAAATATTTTTAAAGATCAAAAAACGGTTTATGAAAAATTGTCTGATAGTAATAATTTGTTCAAAAAAGCATATTTTTTGAATGCGGTAAGTTGTAAAGAGGCGAAGTGTGGTGAAGAAGCAATTAGTATGTTCAAAAATTTTAATGTGGATCTAAAGTCTAATAATATAAAAGAAGTGAAAATATATTTTAAGTCCGATAATGGTGGCGTAAGAAGTGTAGAACTAGATCTAATGGAAGCTTTTGAGGCAGGAGTAGATCCCGAAACTGGAGACAAAATAATGGAAACTCTCGGTGAGCTTTTCCAATTCGTATCTTTAGAAAGTGGTTTCAAAAGTAAATTAAAAAAGATGAGGAAAGGTGTTAATCTTACTCAATCTTTTGAACCACCATCAAACTATTTCAAAGTGAATTTGAAAAAGTATAAGCCAAGAGTCAAAGTGAAAGTTGCACTTCAATGTACGGCAGATGATAATAATTGTGTATGGCCAGAATCGACACCAAAATATCAAGTTAGGACGTATCCGTAATTATGCAAATATCAAAAATATTGATAAATAGATTTAGTGGAAATAAAAAAGCACAGACAACTGTTGAAGTTGTTATGTTACTTCCAATATTTTTGATATTTTTATTATTCATAGCGAAGATATTTGCGTTACTAGTATTGGTTCAAAAGATGGAGATAGCGAGTTTTTATGCAGGTCGGAGATGGCAGTTGGAATCGCATCGTCAGGTAGAGTTTGTTCAGAGATGGGACAATACAGTTCTCAAGGAAGATATAGCTCGCAAGGTAAAGGATTACATAGGTTTTACAAATCCGACGACTAAGAAATTTTTAAGTTTGAATAAAGTGGAACTAAATATAGAAAGGACACAACTTTGGAACGTTGTAACATTGAGTGTTGCAACAAAACCACCCGGATTTGGAATGTTATGCAAATACGATAAGCGAAAAATTTGCAAAAAGCCGTATGGAGATAAATGTTTTAAGGGGTACAATTTCATGTGTGAAAGTGGTGCTAAAATTGAAGTAATAAAATATGTACCTAACAGGGATAGACCTATCCCGTTCGTACTTCAGACCAATAAGAAGATGAATTAGTACTTGACAAAAATTGTTTGGTGGGATATACTAAAAAGAGCAATAAGTATTTAAGAGTGTAGCTCCGTGTTTGAGCAGTCTTGATTGACTGGGTCAGCAGGGGCGAGATTTGTTATATATATTTAGAGAGGTAAAGGGAATGTCTATAAAATTTAAAGCAAGAAAACCGATAAGGTTATCAAAAGAAATGTTGAAAGACAAAAGGGTCCTATATAGTGTTACAGGTTCTATAATGGTGGTAGTATTTTTAATTTGGAGTGTTGCTCCGATGATGAGTACAGATCAAGTGCCAACCAATATATTTGAGACACAAGAGATAAGAGGGTATGATTTATCACAAATGCCTTTTAGTACTGATTTAGTTGAGGGTGAACTATTAGGACAAGAAGCGTATAAGGATATAGCAGAAAAGGGTTCTATGAATGTTATTTATTCTAAAGAGGACAAAAAACAAAGAATAGTAGCCGATAAATTTGGAGTTAGGGATTATAGAGGGAACAGGAAAGTTTCAAGTAGCAGAACTCCATCGAGAAGTTATTCTGGTGATAGTGGTGTAAAACAAACCACACAAGTAAATCGGATGTCAAGTAGTGGCGGATTTAGATCAAGCGGAGGCGGTGGAAGTAGCACATCTAGTAAAGTATGGACTGGTAAGGATAGTCGGAAGTCATACGGATATAACAGATACGGAAGCGGTGCAGGAGCAAGTGGTGTAGGATTAAGTGATGCAGACAAAAAAGCATTAGCAAAGCAAATAGCACTTCAACGAGCTGGCAAATTGAGTGAACAAGCGGCTGGCGCAGAAGGTGAAGAAGCAGCAGAATCGGCAGCGGAAGCATTTGCTGGTGGAGAAAAAGCGGCAGATTTGGATACGGAACTTGAACAAGCTGCAGCGGAACTAGATTTGGGAAGTGGTGAAATTTCAGGATTAGGAGAAGGTAATCTTGCCGATATAATTGATAGTGCAGTAGATGAATCAGAAAGTAATTATGAAAGACTTATACCGGATCCAGAAATCGATAAGTGGGAACAATTTTGGATGGATGTCGCAATGAAAGGAATAGATATGATAGGAAATCTTGGCACTTCATATTTTACGAGTAAATTTGGAGGTAAAAAAGGTGGTACCGGTGGAAGTGGAACAGGAAACACAGGAGAAGGTGGAACAGGTGGAGCTAACGATCCAAATGCTTCATGTACCAACCCTAAAGGTTGTTAACAATTTAGTATTTAGGAGAATTTATATATGAATAAATCAATGACAATAGGCATAACACTAGGGGTAGCTACCGTTGCGGTAGGTGTTGGTGTTGCTTTCAATTTTATGGGCAGTAGTAGTGATGCTGTATATAGTCCGTCAGTATTTGACGATCAACAATATAAAGTTTCTCAACAACAAAATCAAAATTATGGTTATTCTCAAAAAACAGCAGACGGTTCAACTATACACAGAACTGCAGAAATTTCTGGTAGACAATTACGAGATTATGAAAACACTTATACACAAGAAACAACATCACGAGGTGAAACTGGTTCAATAAGAAGAGTGGCACAGATAGATGGAAAATCTGGAGGTGGTGGATATTCATCTGACATCGCCGTTGGCACAGAAGCAGATATACAAAAACAATTAACCGATATGGAAAGAATGTCAGCTGAAGCTCAGAAGATGGCAAAGATGAATCAAGCAAAACCAGAAAAATCCGGCGGAATGATAGCTAAATTAAAATCTAGTGTAGGGAACATATTTGGTGGTAAAGGTGGTTCTAATACAAGTAGTAGTGGGGGGAGTGTAGGTGGAACAGCTGGAAGTGCTCCGAGTAAATCGCAACAAGCGATGATGGATGCTAACTTAAAAAATATAGAAAATGTTTCAAAAAATTTAAATACAAAAAGAGGACGAACAGGATCTTTTAGTCAACAAGGTTCTAGTACTAGTGATGGTCCTAGCAATTTGGGGCAATCACAAGATCAGTCTAATTATAAAGGTACCACAGATTTAAAAATGGTCCGAGAATTATCTGCCAAGGCGGCATCAAAAGATAAAAAAGATTTGAGTTCTTCCGCTGGGTTGGATCCTTTTATGGGAACTGGAGATACTGGGGGAGTTTCGGTAGGTGGAGATTTAAGCTATAGTTCTTCGGATCAGGTTTTGGAGAGCATAGATGAAGATTTATTTGCCACGGTAGACGAAAAGGTAGAGGATTTGGAAAGCCAAGAAGATGAAATGAATAAGGCTAGAAAGAAGCACAAGACAAATTGTATTTTATTTGCAATTGGTGCATTAGCTGCAATTGCACTTCTTTGGAAAGTTGGACCGAAGTTGAGAAATATAGCCAAAGGGTTGTCACCTAATGGAATGGGTCCTCCAAGGATTGTCCCTCCTTGGGTTAAAATTGCATGTTATGTTGCAATAGCTCTTATGATATTAGCCGTTTTGCTTATGATATCTAAACTTGTAAAAGAAGCAACATTATTAGGTCAATATGCAGCTGCTGGTTCAGGTTTATTTATGATGCTATCTGGATTATTTAGTATGGGACTTATGCTTGTTGTAACAGAAGTTTTATTGAATATAAAAGGTTTTGCTGGAAAAATAGTTGCGGCGTTGGGAACGTTTATAACAGATATTACAAAGGGTGCGGCACAAACATCTGCTGGTCAAGAGATAGCAGAATCTAATAAACCAGATGATGAAAGTGGGGGTTAATTATGAAAGAAAGCAAACTATTAAAAAACAAAAAAAACAAAATGAGCCGACAAGAAAGAAATAAATATTTGAAAATATTTTTATTGTTAGTAATTATTTCTGTTGTTCTAAATGCTGGGTTGTATATTTATTTTGCAAGCAAATTAGAACCAATTTCTAAAACAGAGAAGCGTCAAAAGATAAGAGTAGAAAAGATATACGTACAATAGGGTTCTCCCTTTTTCAAAAGGGAGATGGACGGCGTAGCCGACCAGAGGGATTTCTTGAGGTAAGATATGGCGAAAAAGAGTGATGCTAACAAGTTTGGAGTGGGTAGTTATATAACAGCTGGAGTTTTAGCTGGCACATTGTTAGTAGGAGTTTTTACGCCGATAGAAAATATCCCAATTGTTGGTGGTGTCGCAGAGTCGATGGGAATGAATCAAGCTGAATTGGGTAAAAGTTTTGTAGGTTTAGCTGGTGAAAGTTTTTCGATTAAAAGAACCGCTAGTAATTATAATGAAGAACAAGAAGTTTTGAAAACAGATAAATCGGAGTACATTTCGCAGATAGATGGTTTCGGTGTTTTGGGAAGTTTTTCGTGGCGTGGAACACCAAGTAGCGAGGATACTTTGTTTCCTGCAAAAGTCCAAGCAAGTAAAAGTGAACAGAACGAGTTAAGAGCAATATCGGAATTGAAATTTAATACAGGTGATCAAAAAACTTTTGTATTCAAAAATGAAAAATCAGGCGAGATAGATGCAAGTGCAGGATTAGTTACAGGTTCGGGAAGAATAGGAAGAGATAGTGGATTATCAGTTTACGCGAATAAAAAAGATGCGAAAAATCGAGCGATGTTTATGGATTCGTCGGTAAAAAGTTCACCGATCTTTGTCAATTTGGATAATAATAAAAGCGGAGCAAAAGTTGCTACGAAAAAAAGTGATGTTTTTATCGATAAAGAAACAGAAAGTAATATTGTCAATGTTGTAGACGGCAGTAGTAATACTTATGGAACTTTCGGACAAGCAAATATAGAAACATCAAGAATTTATGCTGGAAAAAGTATAAGCAATTTAGGTACAGAACCTTTTGGTCAGATGGGTTTTTCGTGGTTGGCATCAAGAGTAGCAGATAATGCAAGAAGACCAGAAACAAAATCGACATTTGCATCGGCAGCATTTTCAGCTGAAAAAACACCTCGAGAAGTTATAATCGCAAAAGGTGGCGTTTCAACAGCAGTGAATTTATCCGGACCAGATTCAGCGGATACTCTTGCTAAAGATACCCAGTGGCTCTCGGATACTCAAGCGTATTTTGATACCTGTTCTTCGACAATAGAGGGGCTATCTGATGAAATGGCAGAGTTGAGAGAAAGTATACTTAATACTTTGACGCAGATGAAAACGCTCGAAGGAAATTATGCGGATTCGATTCCATATCAAGGAGAATTAACTGATGGAAATATTGTGCAAGGTCCTCCTAATATAGTTGGTTTTGCAAATGCAAAAAGGGTTTATTGGAACGCAAGAATCCCTTTGATAGATGGAATAACTGGTCAGGAGAATGAAGAAAATTTAGTGCCGTTATGTGAAAAGTTAAGAGAATATTATATAGTAATAGAAGAGAATTGTGGATTTGTTTACGACGAAGGTACTTGTGCAGAAGAAGATTTGAAAATTTTAGAATTTGAAGTAGAATATATCAAATATCCTACTTTTCAAAATGATTGTATGGCACAAAATTGTAACGGAACGGGTAATTTTATTAAGTATGATTGTTTAGAATCGTGCAAGGAATCAATACCAGATTTGAATGAAGAATTTTATATGCAACCACGATTTACATCGACACAGTTATTAGATAGACTGGATAAATTTTTCGGTAAGTATGAACAAACGAGTGTCTGGCCCGGCGGTGGAGACGAGTTTGGAAAATGGGCTCAATAGATTTTTGTTAGAAAAAAAGTTGTCATCCTGAACTTGTTTCAGGATCTTATAGAAAGATGCTGAACTAAATTCAACATGACATACATAGATTTAATAAAACAGGAGGCAATATGCCAGAAAAAAACGAAAAAGATAGTTTCACATTTAGCGAGAAGCTAAAAAGCAGTAGTGTAGGTGGAACATTATCAAAAAGAATACCTTCCAAATTAAAGGGAAGTGGAAAAATAAGAAAGACTTTAATAGAAAGAGTGAAAAGGGACGCCCCATATTATATAACAGCGTTGCTTTTGCTACTGATATTACCCCTTTTAGGTAAGTTTGACGGATTCGTAACAGATGACGGAATATTCGTACCAAGTGAAGAAATGGTCGACGCATCTGCATTGAGAACTGCTTATGGTTCTTTGGGAATTGTTGAAGGAGAACTTGTCGGAGAAGGCGAAGCTATCACAGAATTTACGGGTAGAAATCCGCTTGATTTAATAGCAGGAAGAGAAGCCAAAAAAGCAGATCGAAAAAAGGTCACAAAAGTTACCTACGATTTGATAGAAGCTCCAAAAGCAAGAGAAAAACGAGATGCTTGGAAAGGTGGAGCTATCAAAAAAGCGATACAAAGACCAACAACCTCAATAGGAAAAATGGCAAAAACATTTAGTATTGGTGGTGGTAAAGGTGGATCGAGTACATCTGGTGTGGTTCCAACAGGACCAAGAGGAAGAGCTTATAGTGGCGTCCATTTAAGAAGTTCGACAAAACCTTTAGCTCATTATCCTTTACAAGTAAAAGGTAAAAGGGGCGGGGAGAAATTATATTCTGAAGCGGCTCGATCTTTGGGTGCGATGCCAAAAAGTGGTGCATCGACTGCATTAAGAGAAGCTCAATTGGATTCTGCTGGAGGAGTAGGTGCAGTTGGTGGTATAGGTGGTGTAGGTGAGAGTAAATCAGCAGGAAGTAGTGGTGGGGCTTATAGACCAAACAAATTTCAGTATGGAGTATTGGAACCGTACTGGTGGACACTTAAAAAAATGAGAGACAAGAAATGGATGGACATAGAATTTAAGCTTTATGGAAAAGGGATAGATGTGGGATCGATGATGGCATGTTGTTTATTATTTGGTGACGGAAGTTGTAAAAAATTTGTAGGGAATAAAGGTGCATCAGGTGCAAAAGGTGCTACTTGTTGTGGATATGATGAAGCTGGATGGAAAAAAGAATTTGATGAGAGTTTCCCAGACACAAAAGGAAAGTGTGAAAGAATAGATAAACCAGGTAGTAAAGATAAAAAGTGTGCTTGGGATGGTGGTTCTGGGGCATCTTCAAGTAAAAACTGGTGGCAAGTAAGAAGGGGTTGTCTAAACATTAATAGAGATAAGGGAAAACCAAAAGAAAAAGATGGTTGTGCTAATATTAATGATGATTTGTCCTTTACAGCAATATTTAGCAAAAAACATGAAAGAGGTCGAGCAGAAAGAGTTGGAGATGATGATCCTATCAAATCCGATGCTATAAATGATAAAGAAAGATGGCAAAAGTTTCATATAGTCTTGGCAAACTTAGATGGTACTTTGGAAGAAAATCTAGATAGAATTGATATTCGAGATATTAAAAATAAATTAGATTTAGATAATGTTACTGCTGAAGTAAAGCAAAAAAGAGATGAAATTGATAAAAAAATGGAAGAATTCAATAAATTAGAAACAGTGAGTAGTGGTGCTATAGCTAAAGTAAAAGCGGAGATTATGGAAACAAATAGGTATATAAGCATAGCTAAAAATAGACTAGGTAATAGTGCATTGGACGCTAGTAAGGTAGCAAACATAGAGAATCAGTTAAATAATTTTGAAGAAAAAAAGAAAAAATTGGGAACTGAATTGAAAATGTTTGAATCAAAAAATGATGCTTATAAAAAAATGAAAATCGAACTTTATAAGGATTTTCAGGAACTACTAAAAATGCAAAATATAGATCCAAAGAGCTTATCGGAATTGCATGATATCGAGAAGTCAGCTAACGACAATGATTATGTAGTTTATGTAGGCATGGGTCCAACGCTTAATTATAAGAATTTTGCTTGTTGGCTTGGCATAGAAGATGATTGTACGAGTAAAAACAAGTTGGATCCAAAGTATGGAGTAACTAAAGCTAAACTAACAAAAATAATAGCATGGGCAAGTAGCGAAGCTGATGCTTTGGCTAAAATAAAAGCTAACTTAATAAACAATCCTGGAATGTTACCAATGAAATATTCTGACTTCAAAAAAGAGTATAAGCCGAAAAGAAAATTATCGCCGAAGGTTAAATGTGATATTAAATTGACGGGTGCAAAGATCACCCCAATAAAATGTCCTCCTGATGTTCCTCAGCAAAAAGGAACTACGTTTGAGTTTTCGGCAAAAATAGAAAATCCAGATAAATTCGTTTATGCTGTGCTAACGGAGGACCTATCATTAATTCCAAATCAGGATGAAACTTATCCGATAGTAGATGTTAATGATTTCAAAGCAGGATATGGAACTGTAGATAAAGAAAAGGGTATATATACAACTCGACCAATGCAAATAGGTTTAAGTTCAGATACTGTGGAAGGTTCTGGTCAAATGTTCTGGATTAGTAGTCCTGTTGAGATCATTGACGAGCTTAAGCTCGATAAAGATATAGATCGAACTTTCAAAACAAAAATATCTAGCACCCATACAAGAAAGTCAACGTGTAAATACAAGGTTGGTCCGTGTAAAGAACCTCCTTGTGGTGGTGATAAATCAGATGAAGGAAGTCTATACAAATATTTGTATGATAATAGAATTATCCTTGATGTGAAAAAAAATCCTGAAAAGGATAATTATGTTGATATTGAGGAAGGAACGGGAGTGCCAAGTAAGACCATTTCGTTCTGTAAGGAAAAAGATGATTCATATAGAGTAATATCATCAGATGATATTAATAGTCATACGGTCAGTACTCCTGAAGGTGATTGTTTCTTCTGTGAGGAAATTGTTAAAGAGGACAACCTCGACCTGCCTGAAATATCACCATGTTCACCAGATGGTGCATCAACTTACATGTATATGTATAATCCTTCCAGATTGTTCGATATATATGAGGAAGATGGCTCAGCAGTATTATACGGAACATCTGTTATCGAATCTGATAAGTTGGCATATTTCTGTAAATCTGAAGAAGACAAATATAGAGTAATAACTCATCCTGTGGATAAGAATAACGGATTAGCAGTTGGTGGTGCAGTCATGCAATTTGATGATTTTTTTGCTATGCTTGCTGTAAAGGAAGAAGAGATACAATCCTGTTTTTCAAAAGCTGATAGGAATAATCCTGCAACAACGGTATATTTTGCACACGATTATCCGAAAAGTTTAACAAAAATTAATCAATTCGAAAATCTAACAGACATTGACGGTGTGAATAGGTTTGATTTTGAAAAGCAGCGTTATTTCACTACTGAAGATGAAAAATATAAAGCTTATGAAAGAGAAAATAATTACGATATTTTAGATGACATTGTTGATAAATACAAAAACAAAGATATAAAGCTTATTGCACTAGTTGCGACAACATCTGGATCGGGAACTGATGTAATAAATAAGGCATTGTCTAAAAGAAGAATAGATGCTGTCAGATATTACTTAGAGCATAATGGAGTAAACAGTATAGACATTGTAGATCCTTTTAGTATGGGTGAGAAATATTCATTAGAAGGAGACCCAAACAATCCTGCAGATAGAAAAACAATGATACTTACACATTTCGAGGGAATTCAACAAGTACAGAATTAAAAATTTAAAGGGTTTTCGGATATACACGAAAGCCCTTTTTTGACCCCAGTCACTACCTAGTTTTTTTATATAATTATTACATGCAAGTAAAAGTAATCGCGATAACTATTCTAGTTGCAATAATATTTTCGATTTTTCCATTAGAAAATATTATTGCTGTTTCTAATACCATCACTTCCAAACCTAAAACAACATACGAAACTGAGTGGGAACGACTCCTCAAATCAAATTCTTACGTCGATATGCAAAAAGGTGCAATCGCGATGCACTATAAACATTATCCCGCCG
>CAYPLD010000038.1:0-9775 GCA_964411485.1 uncultured Elusimicrobiaceae bacterium
CCTGCTTTACATTTATCCTTCGACTACCTAAAACTTCGATATCAAGTTTGGCAAGCTCAAATTTTTGACCGATTTTAACTTTTGTAGACTCTGTTTTTACTTTGCCCGCAAAAGCAGACACATAAGCGTTATTGATTTTTATTTGTTCTGATAATTCTTTGAGATGTTTCAAATTTGCTGTTTTGTTATTTGTGAGGAAAACAGCTTCAGCTTTTTTACTTCCCAAACTTAACACAGCTTTTTTTATTGCATTTGCTTTTGCGGGCAGATCAAACAAATAAATTTTCTTTTTATGTTTTATTATAACACCATTATTCCAGCCATAAGAATACAAGTATGCATAGGTTTTTTGATTATAATAAAATTGCATTCCGAACGCTAAAATTATGATGATAATCGTTGGTTTTAGTATGATTTTTCTAAATTCTTTATTGGTGATGTTATAGACGAAAAACAGAGCTGAATAGTATGCGATGATTGTTCCGATACCGAGTGCTGACATTTCCACATGAGAAATTCTAAATCCTGCGAAAAATTCTACTAAAAATTTGAAATTGAACACAAAAAATTCAGTGAACTTTGCGAAAATATTAAAAAGAAAATCAAACGGCAATAGATAAAACAAATAAACTACAAAACTCAAGAACATAATCAATGAAGCGAGTGGTATCAATATTATATTCGACAAAACTGCCATCAAAGATATTTTGTAAAAGTTATTCGCAAAAATTGGCATCAAGACTAGTTGTGCTGATAGTGATATCATCGTAGTTATCAAAACAAATTTCACAATTTTTGGCAGTTTTGTCGGGATTTTGAAATTGTTTACAGCGATTACGATTATCAAGGTCGCCAAAAATGACATTTGAAAACCGATGTCAAAAAGATTTTTTGGATTTGCTATTAAAAGTATGAAACAAGAAATAATCAGACCTTGAAATATTCCAGAATTTCTGTTCAGCAAAAATCCTGTGACCGCCGCAATAGTTATAAAATAAGCTCTCAAAATTGGAGCATCCGCACCAGCGAGAATCGCATAAATTCCTGCTATACCAAGAGCAACAAATGCCGCCTTTCTTCGAGATAAACCAATCAAAAAACAGAACATGTAAACAAGCCATGTGATAAACCCAACATTAGAACCGCTCGCGACCAAAAGATGCATCGCACCACTATCCTGAAATGCGATATATAAATCGTCATCAATGTCTTTTTTCTCGCCAAGCGTTATGCCACTGATGATTGCATAATGACTTTCGTCATCAAATGCTTTTGCAAAGGAATTAAGTATACTCGTTCTGAACTTTTGCATTGTAATAAAAGCAATAAATCCATTTTTGATAGTGGTTATTTCCGTCGGTTTGATTTCACCATAAATATTTTTGTTAGCTAAATATTTTTTCCAATTAAAGTTTCCGGGTATGCTACTTGAAAATGGTTCTTTTAGGTCGCCTTTGAGGATTATTTTATCTTGCCAAAAAATTTCGGATTCGAGTATGGAGTCATCTTTGACTTTAGCCAAAATATTACCCGAAATTTTTTGGCCATTCAATTTAGAAACTTTGACGACAAAATTAAGTCCACTAGGTTTCATTTTCGGGATAGAGTTCACTCTACCCTCTATAACAGCTTGATTCAGTGGAGTTTTATGATAGATATTATTTGTCGGAACTTTATTTGGATTGTAGAGAAACGAGATATACAGCACATATAGAATAAGTGCGATAAAAAGATATCTTTTGTAATAGGAAAAATGCATAATATTTAGTCCAAAAGTTTAGATGACGGAACTTTCAAAGCTTTAGCTATTTTCTTTATATATATTGCAGAAGCATTGTGTTCACCTCTTTCAATACCTGCTACATATGACATGGATATATCAGCTCTAAAAGCTAGTTCCTCTTGTGAAAGCCCTTGTTTTGTTCTAATTGCTTTTATTTTACTACCTATTTCTTTTAGTTCTTTTTTAGTTTTCTTATTATATTTTGGTATTCTTGGCATAAATAGATTGTATAAGTACTACGGATATCTCTCTAGAGTAGATGTTCGTAGTTTTCAGGAATAAAAATATTTTTTGTTTCCTCCCCCTACAAGAGGGGGGAGGATTAAGGAGGGGGTGAATGTTTCGATTTACAATTAATGAAACAGCCCCCTCACCCTAGCCCTCTCCCCCGTGGGGGCGAGGGAAAAAACAATAGTATAAAAACATTATTGCAAAAAAAATAGAAATCGGCTACAATATTGCTAGGTCAATTTGAAATTGGACTTTGCCAAAAAGCAAATTGACCTAGCAAAGAAGGGGGAGTACAAAAATAATTATAAAAAGAGAGGGGCACAGAGTCTGTTTTTTGAGTATTTTTTAGAATAAAACAAAATGTCATCCTGAACTTGTTTCAGGATCTTATAGTAAGATGCTGAAATAAATTCAGCATGACAATGGAAGATTATATTTTGGTGCGTCCTTTGAGAGCATAAGAAAGTGTGAGTTCATCAGTATATTCAATATCAGCACCTAACGGCATTCCGTAACCCAATCGGCTGATATTTTCAACTTCGCTTTTCAAAACATCTGCAATATAAAGTGCAGTATTTTCACCTTCGGTATCAGGATTTGTCGCGAGGATAACTTCTTTAATTTTTGGATCGGAATTAATAATTCGTTCTGTCAAATTTTGAATTTTTTTCTGACTTATATCTTTTGCACTAACTGGCGAAATTGTGCCATGAATTACATGATAAAGCCCATTAAAAACTTTTGTTCGTTCAAACAATTCTATATCTTTTGGTTTTTCGACAATGCATAGTGAAGTTTTATCGCGTGTTTCATCTTTACAAATATAACATAAATCATTTTCGCAATAATTAAAACAATCGGAGCATAATTTTATTGATTTTTTGAGTTCTTGTAATGCGACACAAAGTTCATTTGATTCTGCTTCACTTGCTTTCAAGAAATAAGCACTGAAACGTTCTGCCTGTTTAGGTCCGACGCCGGGTAATCTTCTAAAAGCGGCTATTAATCTATTTAGACTTTTCATATGGTTAGTTTATTATCTTTCCGGGGATAATATCCAAAATATCTTTTATATCTTGTGATACTTCAACATCTTGTTTTTCTACACTATTCATAAAATTTTCGACAAAAGGTTGTTCACTGCAAAAAGCATCTTTACTGGTATTCTGTTCGATATTATCTTTTATTTTTTCATTTTGTTTAGCACTTGGTTTTGATGGATTTAGAATAAATTGAAAGTGTATATTTTTGCCAGAAATTTGTTTTGCATAATTTTGAAAATCTTTTTCTCTTTTCTGTGCAGTTTCTTTGTAAAAATTATCATTGAACGACAATGACCAACTATCCTCTTTGAATTCTGCATTACATTTTGTCATCATCTCATACAAAAATGGATTTGTCTGCGAAAAATTAACCAACATTTTTTTCCACACAGCACCGCTATCTTGTTGAGCTTCTTGTGGACTATTTATCGTCGTTTTTATCCCGACAGCACCATCGTTTTTTTCTATTGTCATAGTTGAAGTTGTTTTTTGTTCGACAGGTTTCATATTATCAAAATTTACAATTTTACTGCCACCTAAACTTTCTGGTTTTGATTCATATGTTGATGGTGTTTCTTTTACTTGGTTAGCAGTTTTAATATTTTCTTTTTTAGTTTCATATTTTACTGGCTCTGTTGGGCTAGGAGTGTTGTCGCCATTTTTGGCAGTTGAATTTTCTAGATTTTCTAACCTTTTTACGAAACCTTCTATATCCAAACTAGAGTTCATAATCGTAAAGATACCAGTTTCAACTGCCAAAAATGGCAAGTCAGAATTTTTAATTTCGTTCAACAAGTTTGTAATTTTTTTTGTTAAATCTGCGCGATATCCAGACGATACTTTGCTTGTTATCTCTTTTGAATTTTCAAGTGGTTCTTTAGCGGTTCCTAGCGAGAAATAGAATAAATCGCCAAGGACATTTCTCAAATCTTTTAGATAAGAATGAGCGTCATAACCTTCTTTTTTTAAATTGTTAAAAACGTCATGCAAATGTTTACTATCTTTATTGATGATAGACATTATGCTATCTCTGATTATTTCTTTTGGCATCACACCAAGCATTTCGTTTAGATTTTCGCCATCAATTTTTGTACCGATAAAAGAAATTGCTCTATCCATTAAAACGAGAGCATCACGCAATGCACCGCCGGAATTTCTTGCGATTAATTCAGCGGCATCAGCAGATAAAGAAATTTTTTCAGCTTTAGCGATATGTTGTAAACGAGAAGAAATATCCTCGTAAGAAATCGGTTTGAACCTAAAACTTTGACAACGCGAAAGTATAGTTGCTGGCACTATATGTCGTTCGGTTGTTGCTAAAATAAACACAACATGCGAAGGGGGTTCTTCGATAGTTTTTAACAAAGCATTAAAACTGCTTCCAGAAAGCATATGAACTTCATCAAGGATAAAAACTTTATATCTATCTCGCACGCTTGCTAACGCAACCGTTTCGATAATTATTTCACGGATTTTATCTATTTGGGTATGACTTGCAGCGTCCAATTCTAAAACGTCCATGTCGCTACTTTTAGAAATTTCGATACATTGCGGACATTTTCCACAAGGATTTGATGTCGCTTTATTTTCTTTATGACCGGTACAATTCAAAGCTTTTGCTAAAATTCTAGCGGTGGTGGTTTTACCACATCCTCTAGGACCGTAGAACATATAAGCATGAGCAATTCTGCCCAACTCTATTGCTTTTGAAAGGGTCTTACTGATACCTTCTTGTCCGATAACTTCATCAAAACCTTGCGGTCGAAATTTGTTCGCTAAATTTACATACGTGTGATCTGCTGAAGGAACATCTTTTATTTCCACAGGTTTAGTTTCAACCGATTTGGTTTCTGATTTTTTTGTTTCTTTATTTGATGTGTTGTCGAACATATCCATGATGAAATCCTTGTTTTAGTATCTACTTATTTTTCTTAAAGTTTTTGTATCTCTACTTTGCAGATATTTTTGAGCATCTATGCTTATATCGCCGGGACCGAAAATAAAAAATGGTATTATGCTTGCGAATCCGAGCATCAAACCGACCAATGCCATTTTATCAAAAATGCTAGCAAAGAATATTATCACAAAAGGAATAATTGCTAACATTAACATTATGCAAGCAGTTTTAATTTTATAACCAAATCCTAATAAAATGCTACCGATAACGAAAAACAACATTATTATAATTACTAAAATTCTCGACGATACAATACCAAAAAAATTAGAGTTATTAATTAAAATTTCGAAATTGAGCAAAGCTCCGAAAGCACAATAAATAAAAGCGACACTTACCAAAACTCTTGCGAGTAAAAGTAAAAGCGAAGCTCCACTTGAAAACCAAATTGTGTTTTTTCTTTTCATATTTTCCTTGTTTAAGCTTTCTAACTAGATTGTGTTTTTCGTTTTTGTTTTACGAGAACCTTTTCAAAACAAGATTTTTCGTGAGTGTTAAAAACCCTGTTAGACTATTATATAATAATACGCAAGTATTTAAAAATGAAGTTATGAATTGAATTTTCTGTTCAAATTTATTGTATAAAAAAAGCCCCGCGTTTTTCCAAACGCGGGGCTAAATTGTTTTCTGATTTTTTTATCTTATCACTTTTTTTCTATTTAATATTTTATTATTTTCATCCATTATCACGTATATATAAGTGCCTTTTTTACTTGGATTACTTATTTTATTCATACCTTCTTGTAATCTTGCAGTATCTATTTTTTTTCCCGACATATCGTATATAACAAGACTACCATTAGAATATCCAGCAGGCAATTCTATTCCCACATATTCTGATCCGGGTTGTGTGTTAGACATTTTGATATTGAGTATATCCTTTTTTATCTCATCTACAGATGAGTTATAATCGTAGACAAAACTACCGACACCATAAGAAGCCATTCTTAATCCATCAGTTGCTATTTGGTCTGGATCCATTATGAATCTTTTGAATATATAATAAGTACCTGTTGATGAAAGTTCTGGTAAATACTTATAATAAACTTCATCTGAAGGTGGAGTAACAACATCTGTGTATATAGGATCAACTACTAAAGTATCTGCTAGTAGTTCTTCTAAATTTCCTTCTCTTGCTTGTTGAGCAGTTAAATCATATGCTGGAAACATACTATCCATGACGTAGAATTCTGCTCGCATCGGTTGCATTGCTGCGTATGAGGTTTTAATACCATCATCTTGTTGTTCGGTATTACCTATATAATAAGCAAATGCACTAAAATAACTAGGTCCTCCATCTAAAATAACGTTACAAGTATTTAAATCATCTGGATTTTCACAAATACCTATAAACAAATATGGGAAATTAGCAGGGAGTCCATCAAAATCTCCTTGATTACCCAATCCATCTTGCCATGTTGTAAGCAATGTGCTACCGTTGTTTATTGAAGTTATCATTACAGGACCAGATTCTGGAACCCATATTTTTTGTGAATGATTTTGAACGTTTTTATTATTGTTTTTTGTATTGGGAACGAATTGAGTCATGGATCCTTTTTTTATTTGTTCCATATCACTTAGTTTTTGACTTTTACTTGGAGCTCCTTGATAAGCAAATAAAACATAATAGTATGTACCGTCTACGCCACTCAAATCACACTCAAATGTGAAAGGTGCTCCTAGTGGATAATTGGGTTCATCATCAGGATTTCCTCCAACATTGTACCAGATGTCATTTGTCAAAGGGTTTTGAATTCCATTCGCAAGAGCAGGATAATTCGTACATGTAGGGGTTGCAAAAGCTGAAATTGTTAATCCTATGAATACTATTGATATTAATATCTTTTTCATTTTCATTTTTCTCCTTTATTTTTCTATTATCTCTTTATATTGTACGTTGTGTTATTAGTCAAGTCAACACCCAAAAGTACTAGTTTTTACTTAAGTTTTTTTTAGAAATTTGACATATTGATTTTTCTTTCTTAATTAACATTTACCACTGCACTGTTGTTTTTTTTCTAGAATTATATATTTTTTTTCAGGTTCATTACTTGGGGCATTGAGTAATTGTCTTAATGTATCTATGGCAAGATTTATTTGGGTTTCATAAAAGTTTTTGATTATTTTTCTTGTCTCCTCATCTTCTATCGTTAAAATTTGAGATTCTATTCCTGGACGACGGTATCCAGCCATAAATAAAGGAGCTTTTAAGTCATTAGCAATCTGCTGATTAGTTCTTGAAGATCGTATAAATATTGTGTACATCAAGTTTCTTTGACCAGTAGTCTGTAAATGAAAAATAGTTTCCCAAAGTTTAGCTAATGACTCATCCTCTGTTACATATAGAAAGCCAAGATTATATTTTTCAAAAAATTTATCTTGTATTTGATGTTCAAACTCGTGGACTACTTTTCGACTAATAGTCAAAGTATATTCTTTATTTCCAGATCTTAATCCTTTCATATATTTTTTGAAACTAGTTTCTCTATCATCAATCTCTATTTTAAAGAAATGTGGTGGAAATTTCATAAAGTTATCCTTATGCGAATAGCCGGCATTAGCTTTTTTTAATTCCTTTTTTCTTTCTTTTCCTTTTCCTTTTCCTACTCTTAAATCTAAAATGTCTTCTATAGAAATATTTTCATCTTCTATGATTTGTCTATAGAAACGAATTCTTTCTTCTATATAGGTGTTTTCTATATCTCTTTGAAAATAGGTTTTTATCAGTTTAGCAATTTCATCTTTATTTTTGTTTATTTTAAAGGATTTTGGAATTATGTAGGATGCATTTTCAATGTTTTCCGTAATTTTTTTGTCTATTTCAACGGTTTTTTCATCACTTCCACTAAACGCATCAATCTGTGAAAAAGCAGAAATGAGTATTAGAAAAGAAAATAGTATTGTTATTTTTTTCATTATTTTTTCTCTTTTTTCAGTTTGTTTGACCAATTACTAAATGCATCTTCGAAGTTGAAAGTTTCTTTAGGTTTGTCTTCAGTGTTTTGTTCCTCTTTTTCTTCAAGAATTTTTTCTTTCCCATCATCTTCGTTTTTATCTTTACAAGAAAAGCTAAACCTTGTGAATTGAAAGGCGGAATCATAATTATCTCTATACTCCCCATCTTCTTCAAGCACTTCTTGTCTTATATCCTCATTTTTATCTAGAAGTAAACATGGGTCGTGTTCAGTATAATGGAAAGACAATAACGAAGATAAAGCACTATGATAGTCGATTAGATCTTTTATGTCTGAGTTTTTTGTTCTGTACATAGCATATCCCATTTCATCAATAGGCATATTATTGTTTTTATTTTTAATATCCAACTTTGCTCCACATTTGGTATAAAAAGTTACCAAAGCATTCATTCCGTAAGTTCTGAAGTAATGGTTTGGTTTTAAATTTAGACATTCATATTTGGTAGTATACTCTTCATAATAGTCCCCACTTGCAGGGATTATTGCTATATAGTGAAGAGCTGTATTTCCTGTTTCTGGAGATGGTTCATTTATAATAGTAGTTCCACACTTTTCTAAAAACATTTCTGAAAACCTATAGAAATCTATAGGATTATCAAATATCTGTTCTTGTGAGAAATCTGGATAGTAAGATAATGGACATTCTTCACTATTGTAAAGCTTTTGTATTAATATTTCAAAGGACTCATTTTGCGAAAATGTAAGA
The DNA here is from genome assembly GCA_964411485.1 of uncultured Elusimicrobiaceae bacterium. Taxonomy (GTDB): domain Bacteria; phylum Elusimicrobiota; class Elusimicrobia; order Elusimicrobiales; family Elusimicrobiaceae; genus Pseudelusimicrobium. The sequence goes on from CAYPLD010000038.1 coordinate 8,693, forward strand.
CTAGATAGTACGGTCACAACAACAATTGTTGATAAAAATTTTTTCATTTTAATTTTCTCCTTTATTTTTCTGTTATCTCTTTATATTGTACGTTGTGTTATTAGTCAAGTCAACACCCAAAAGTACTAGTTTTTGCCTCAATTTTTTTTTAGAAACTTAACATAATTATGTTTCTTTCTGGTTTTCCATGCTTTTTTGTGATAACCATAACTTGCAATCAATGGCATCGCTAATGTCGCTTCAGCATATACCATCTGTTCGAAAGTTGTATCAACTTTACCCCAACTGCATGCTTCTTTTAAGGTCGAACCAGATAATGCTCCATCACGTTCATCAGCAACGGTAATTTGGATAGCATATTTATGCATCGCTACATCTTTTCCAAGTATTTCAGCTGATACAACAACATCTTGAGCGAAATTCTTTGGCACGCCTCCGCCTATCATAAACAAACCAGTTTCGCCGGCTTTGATTTTGATTTTTGTAAGGTCTAAAAAGTCTTTAACGCTATCAATTGCAACGTGTTTTTTCGGATTTTTGTATTGATGTGCCACTAAACCAAAGCCGGCACTACAATCACTAAAAGCTGGAACAAAAATCGGTAAATGATGTTTGTATGCTTGATACACTATGCTATTTTTATTTTTGTTTTTCTTTGGATTTTTATCTAAAAATTTTCCCATCTCCCAGATAAATTCTTGCGAAGAATATGCTTTTTTCGGCAAACTATCTGCGATGTCCATAATTGTATCATCACAAACTCGCAATTCGTCTTCATCGATGTATGTATCGTAAATTCTATCGATTGCCAACTTTCGTAAATGCTGATCATCCGCACCATATTGATCGCCTTTATAATGTTTAAAACCCAATGCTTCGAAAAAATCCTGATCGACGATATTTGCACCGGTCGAAACTATGGCATCGATCATATTATTTTTAATCATATCTACAACGACATCCTTGAGTCCAGCACTAAATAATGAGCCTGCTAAACACAAAATGATGCTACACTTTTTATCTTTCAACATCATGTTGTAGATATCACCCGCTCGGGATAAATCCCTCGCGGTAAAAGACATC
>CAYPLD010000039.1:0-9173 GCA_964411485.1 uncultured Elusimicrobiaceae bacterium
ATCGCAGTTCTATATGGTGGAATTTCAGCTGAACATGAAGTATCAGTTCATTCGGCAGAAGATGTTTGTAAAGTTTTAGCTGAAAAATATCTTGTATTACCTATTTATATAGGTAAGGACGGCGATTTTTTCCTCCAAAAAAAATGTGGCTTCAAAAAACCAGATGATATCTCAATAAATTTCAAAAATCCATCAACGGTAGTATCGGTAGATGGAAAATTGGAGGAAAAAATCGCAATATTCTTTCCAGTTTTACATGGACCATATGGCGAGGACGGAAAAATTCAAGGGTTTTTACAAACTTATGGTTGTAAATACATTGGCTGTGGAGTTTTGAGTTCTGCGATGTCGATGGATAAATCAATCAGTAAACGAATTGCCAAAAGTTTAGAAATTCCAACATTAGAACACATAGAAATTTCAAAAAATTACAATTTGGACGATATAAAAATTCAAATTCAAGAGTTTGGATATCCGATTTTTGTAAAGCCAGTGAATATGGGATCATCAATCGGTATTACCAAAGTCAAAACTGCTGATGAACTTGAATCAGCGATAAAAGAGGCATTAAAACACGACGATAAAGTGATATTAGAGAAAGGTTTAGAAAATCCAAGTGAAATTTTCTGTGGCATACTTGAAAAATCAGATGGTAGCATCAAAATTTCAAAATGTGGTGAATTGATGCCGTCCAATCACGAATTTTTTGATTATGAAGCGAAATATAATGATCCGAAAGGTTGCATCGCACAAACGCCTGCAAAGATTGATGATGATACCGCTAAAAAGATGCGAAAATTTTCGCAGAAAATTTTCGCAACACTAAAATGTAAAAGTTTTGCTCGAGTAGATTTTTTGCTTACCAAAGAAAACGATATTTACTTTTCGGAGATAAACACGATACCGGGCTTATCAGAAAAAAGTTTATTCCCACAACTTTTTTCAGCTAGCGATATTGACTACAAAGAACTTTTAGATACTATAATCAAATCCCGACTATAACAATATTATTTTTATTTGCTCGTTCAATGACTTCATCTTTATCTAAAATAATTGTTTTACTAGATTCAATCGCAAGAACTCTGACACCAGCTTTTTTCATCATCATAATTGTATTTTTTCCGATGATTGGTAGATCAAAACGCATATCTTGTTTATCACGTGCAACTTTTACGGCAGTGATTGTGCTGATTTTATCTTTATGATTTCCAAAAATCACACCAGCCCTCAAAATACATTGATCTGTACCTTCCATACCCTCAACTGCAATCACACTTTGATTAGAAACTATCGCCGTAAGACCGATATCAGTATTGGCGATTGTTTTTGCGATTTTTTTACCGAAAGAAATATCCTTAAGTTCGTTTTGATTAGGTTTTTTCTTGGTCAAGACACCTTTTTTTGCTAGAAAATCTTTTAAAAAGTGAGCGGAATTAATAAATTCTATCCCATCTTTATTAAATTCGGAAATTATAGATTTCAAAATACTTTTTGCACGTTTATCTTTTAATACAGCTAACAATTTTGCGGCTCTTAAATCAGGCATCAAGTTTCTGAAAATATTTACATGTTTGATGAGTCCAACCATTATGACTTTTTCTACCTGATTAGTTTTGAAAAATTTTATCGTTTTTGATAGTTGTCCGATTTTGACTTCACAATATTTATGAGCATATTTTAAAATTTCTTTATCGTAATTATCTTGAACGCAGACGATATAAATTTCATAACCATTTTTATACGCATTTTTTGCCGTGTATAAAGAAAGTTTACCAAGTCCACAAATGACACCTATTTTTTTATTCATTTCTTTTTTCCTTTTTTGAAACATAGCCCTCACCTCGCTAGCCTTTTTGGCTAGTCGTCCTCTCCCAACGGGAGAGGAAAAAGACATAAGCCGAAGGCAAAAACGTCAGTCGGCACTGCCGGCTTTCCTCGCACCAGCGACGCCTCTTTTACTTGCTTTGCAAAATTTTATCATCTCCATCGCTTCGCTACAAAATTTTTCTTTTTCAAGTTTTTTGATTTTTTCCTCGAGCGTTCCTGCTTTCAAAAATAATTCGTTATATACATTTTTTATTTCAACAATTTTTTCTCGGCTCACACCATTTCTTTTTAAGCCAATTAAATTTAATCCTGCAAGTTTGACTCTATCACCTTGAGCTCTGCAAAATGGGGGAACATCTAGCGTTACCATTGCTCCGCCAGATATCATCGTCATTCGTCCAACTCGACAAAATTGATGTACTCCAATCAAGCCGGAAAGTACAACATTATCGTCGATCTGAACATGTCCAGATAAGCCAGTAGAATTCACCATCACAACACCATTTCCGATTTGGCAATCATGTCCGATATGAGCATTTGCCATAAACATTCCGTCGTTACCGATTGTTGTTGGAGTTTCCAATTTGGTTGCTCGATGTACCGTGAAATTTTCACGGAAAATATTATTTTCCCCGATTTTTACCATAGTTTTTAGATTTCTGTCAAAAGCAAAATCTTGGGGGGGAGTGCCAATACAAACATGTGCCACAAATTCGTTTCCTTCGCCGATTTCTGCGTTCTCTATTAAACAAAACGGACCGATTTTATTTTTAGCTTTTATGTTTACATTTTTTCCGATTATTACATACGGACCAATCTCTACATCCTTCGCTATTTTTGCTGATTTATCTATAATTGCAGTGGGGTGGATATTACTCATTTTTTTCTCCAATAATAAAATTCAAGTTTGCTTCGGTTGTTAGTTTATCGCCGACAAATGCTTGTGCGAAAATTTTTGTGATTTTGCCAAGTCGTGAAATTTCTACAACTATTTTTACTTCATCACCCGGGCAAATCATACCTCGAAATTTTGCACTATCGACACTTATAAAATATGCCAAATGACTCGCCCATTTTGGATCGCCCATTATCATTGCTCCACATGTTTGAGCCATCGCTTCTAAAATTAATACGCCTGGCATTACAGGTTTATTTGGGAAATGACCTTTGAAAAAATCCTCTTCGCCCGTCAATTTCTTTACGCCTATTGCGTGCTTTAAATTTTCGATGATATCTAGTCTATCTAAAAATAAAAATGGTTCGCGATGTGGAATCCGATTTTTTATTCCTTCTTGATTAATAGTTTCCACTGGTTTTTTTTCTAGCAAAAATTTTAAATCTAATTTTTCTGACATTTTACTACCCTCCCAATTTCTCTTGTAGTTTTTTTGCAAACTCGATATTATGTTTGTGTCCGCCACAGATAGATTTTATTTTAACATTTTTGAATTCCTTTCCTAGTAAACTCAAATCGCCGATTAAATCAATGATTTTATGTCTTGCAAGCTCATTATCAAATCGAAGTTCCGACGAAAAACCATCTTTTTTTATTAATAACGCGTTTTCTAATGACGCACCTTTTGCCAAGCCAGATTTCTTGAGATATTTTAATTCTTCTTCAAATCCAAAAGTTCTTGCTGGTGCAATTTCTTTTTTGTAATTTTCTGTTGAAAATTCAAAACTATATGATTGTTTGCCAACTTTTGGATGTGGATGTATAAATTCAAATTCAAAAATAGTTTTATCTGACGGTTCAATGCTGTAATATATCTCTTTATGTAAATATTCTATTTTTTCACTGACAGTTAGTTCTTTTCTTTTTTCTGATAAATCTTTTGTGCCAATTTCTAAAAATTTTTCTACAAAATTCTTTGCACTGCCATCTAATATCGGTGGTTCTGGTGCATTTAGATAAATATCTAAATCCGTTATGCCAATCGCGTATAACGAGGATAAAATGTGTTCTATTGTATAAACTTCGCTACCTTTGGTTGCCAAATTTGTACCTCGTTCGGTACTGCTTACATTTTCTAGTTTGGCTGGTATTTTTTCGCCCGTGTAATGAAAAATTATACCTTCACCGGTTTCTTGAGGTACAAATTTGGCTTTACAAATCAGTCCTGTATGTATCCCAACACCAGTGATTCTTAATTCTTTATTTAGAGTTTTTCTAAAGCTCATCTTTGAATTTTTTTCTCAACAATTTATATATTTTTGGTAATTTCATCACAACTGCTTGAATTTTAAAATATTCACCCGGAGTTGTAGGTGGAAAACCAAATAAAGTTTCTTTATCTTTCGTATCTTTCATAATTCCAGTTCTTGGGCCAATCACATTGAATTTACCGACTTTTACATGATCTTTAATTGCTGTATGACCAGATATTATTGTGCCTTGTCCTATTTCAGCCGAACCAGCGATACCTGTTTGTGATATGATGATACAACCATTTTCTATTTTGACATTATGTCCAATCTGAACAAGATTATCTATCTTAGTATTTTTGCCGATAAAAGTTTCTTTCAAAGTTGCTCTGTCGATTGTGGTGTTAGCACCGATTTCAACGTCGTCCTCAATAATCACTCGTCCTATTTGAGGTATTTTTTGATGCATCTTTCCGTCGAAAACATAGCCAAACCCATCGCCACCGATGATACAGCCAGATTGTAATATCACATTATTTTTCAACACACATTCTTCTCGTATTACGACGTTCGGATAGATTATACAATCGCCACCAATTTTCGTATTTTTTCCGATATAAACATTCGGATAAATTATTGTTCTATCACCAATTTCTGCACCATCTTCTATCACAGAAAAAGCACCGATACTCGCTGAAGAACTTATTTTAGTTTTGCTAGAAATTTCTGCTCGGCTACTAACATTTTTTGGGTGTCTATCACTTTTTTTATCGACGTATTTTAATAGTTTCATAAAAGCGATTTTGACATTATCGCATACGAGCAAATTGCCCGAAAATTTGAAATTTATTTTTTCAGATTCTTTTGGAACAATAACACAACCCGCGGTTAATTTTTCTAAAATTTTCAAATTTTCGGGCTTTTCTATGAAGCAAATCCCAGTTTTACTACAATCTGTTATCGGACAAACTTCTGTTATTTTGAAATCTTGTTTGCCTTTTATTTTTCCGCCTGTGATTTTCGCAATTTCTTTTAATGTTAAATTAATCATTTTTTTATCTCCTATTTTTCCGTTTTAAGCACACTAATTGCATAGTGTTTTGTTTTAGCTTATTTTAGTCTGGAATCTTTTCGCTCTGTGCTTCTTCTCGGCTTCTCAATTTTAACTTGAATGCACCCTTGTCATGTTCTATTTCTAATATCTTTATAAATTCCATTGTGATGTCCGGCATATCATCTTGTCCGAATAATAAGCTCTTTTTATTGACGATAGTTTCTATATTTGCATTTTCGGCATATCGTTTTGTTTTCTTATAGATATCTGCAAGTATTGTATTAATTTCTTCTTGTTGTTTTCTCAACATATCCTTTGAGGATTGTCTCTTAATATCCAATATCATTCTATCTTGCTCTAATATCGTGTTGTATTTTTCTGTGATTTTACTATGAATATTCTTTTGTAGTCTTTCAACATCTAGCGGTGCGAGCGACATTTGAGCTCTTGAAAAGGTAAATTTATTTATTATTTCATCCAATCCATATGGTGATTCAATTTTAATTATAGTTTCTATAAAATAATCGTTGCTTTCACTTCTTCTGTAAAACGGCTTTAAAATATTTTCTTGTCTTTTCAAATCTATAATTTCAAATTTCAAAACTTCTATTTGTTCTCTAATCTCTTCAATATTTCTTTGTATAAGATCTAGCTGTTTCTTGAGCTTTTTTTTAGCTTCTATAGTTTGTGGATGTTGTTCAAACACTCTGTTCATATCCAGATAAGCAACAGGTATAACTTTCTGCTCTTTTTTGGGTTGTTGTATATCTTGAGTTTTACTCACTTGAACCAAAGCAGTTAAAAGTAAAATTATAATAATCGAACATCTAACTATTTTCATCAAATTTTATAAAAAGTTTCCTACGGTAAAGTAAAAGTGTGCTTTATCTTGTCCGTCTTTATGATTCAAACCATAACCCCAATCTATCCTGATAGGAAACATAGGTGTTGTAAATCTGATACCTACACCAAGACCACTTTTGAATTCGTCTGTTTCCCGACCAATTTTGTATTTTATGTCGTGTCTACTTTTCCAAGAGTTACCTAAATCGTAGAATATAGCACCTTGTACCATATTTCTTCTTCCTTCTCTCACGAGAGGTAATCTAATTTCTGCGTTCAAAATATAAAATAATTCACCGCCTGTTTCTGGACCAACCTCACCAGTAACATCATAACCTCTTATAGTATCTGCACCACCAAGGTAGAATCTATCTACGGCAGGCACTCCTTTTGTTCTGCCATAATTTTGTACAGTTCCAAGACGGTTGGCAAGTGCAAAAACGATAGGATAATCGCCCGCATTAAATATCGTGTGATGATAGCCAGATTTTAAGTTTAATTTATATAAATCCACCTGTCCACCCAAAAATGGGGAACTTAATTCACCATATAAACCATTCTTTGCTCCACTAGTTGGGTCCCATGCATTATCTCTGGTATCTATTGCAAAGTTTGCTCCGAATGTGGAGTATATATTAGTTCCTTCTTGAATGTCACCTGTGTATTCTGGATCTATGTCTGATATGTTTACATCTTCATATCCATAGGAAAAACCAGTTATATATTTATCGTCTTCAAATCTAGGTCCTAAATTGATTCGTCCACCTTTTCTCTTTTCTGTGAACGCACCTAGTGTCGATGAGAATGGATGATTTCTTTTTGTATTAAAAGCATCTAATCCAAACGATGTTGGGTGATCATATAACCATGGGGTCGACCAACTCACACTATAATCTAAAATATTTTTACCAAAAGACGAGTTAAAACTTAATCTTTGTGCTTTACCAAGAAAGTTCATATGCGATACCGACGCTTGTCCATACAAGCCCTCTATTGTTCCCATAGCAATACCCGCAGAGAACATTCCCGCAGTACCTTCTACTACGTTAAAACCTAAATCTACTTTATCCTCTTCTTCGGTTGGGGTTACGTCTATTTGAACATCATTAATGAATCCGAGGTTCATAATTTTTGTTTGAGATTTTTTTATTTTTTCATAACTAAATCTATCGCCGGGTTTTATTGCTAGTTCTCTAGTGAAAACATATTTTTCTGTCTTTTCATAACCAGTGACATCTGTGTTTTCTATGTATACTATGTAGTTTTCTATGATGTCAAAATCTATATCAAGCTTTTTGTTCTCTTCATTGAAACTATATTTTGGTTCTATTATTGCTTTCAAATAACCTAGGTTTGCGTATTCTTCTTGAAGATATCTGACGGTCCTGTCCAACTTTTTTTGGTTGAATAGTTTGTTTTCTTTGAATTCCACAAAAGTATCTAGTTCCTCATCTTCAAATACTATGTTTCCGTTGAATGCGATATCTCCGAACACGGATTTGTTGCCTTCATTTATATCGTAAGTTATGTAAACTTCGCTTTTATCCTCGTTAAAATCTACTGTTCTATCTACTACATGGTAATCGTAGTATCCATTATCTCTTCCGAAATTATCTACCCTCATAAGTTCTGCGTCAAGCTCTTGTGGTTTGAAAACTTTTTTCTTGCGGTTTTTCATAAGTTTTACTATTTTCTTTTTTTTATCTTTTAGTTCTTCTAGCCCTGTTATTTCCAAGGTTTTTACTCTTGAGCGAGGACTTTCCTCTATCATTATGGTGATATTTGCTATGTTTTCTTTTTCGTCAAATTCGGTTTTGAAGGTCGCTTTGCTTGATATATATCCTTTTTCTTCATACTTTCTCTCTATTGCAAACATATCAGCTTTAAGTTTAGTTTCGTTGTAAGGATCTTTTTTCTTCAAGCTCATTTCTTTGAATATTGTGCCTTTACTTAATTTTTTTCTACCTTCAAAAGTTATTTTTTCTACGATAGGTTTTTCTTTGACTATGAAAGTTATTTGATGACAAGCGTATAGAGTTTTATCTTTTTTATCTTGTTTATCTTTTCGACTTCCGTCAAAACTTTTTATATCGACTTTAACATCAGAAAAGTTATCTAATGCGATTAAGCTTTGCATATCTTCGTAGATATATTCTTTTTGGTAAAGGTGTCCCTTTTTTGCTTTGACGTTTTTTTCGATAGTAGCTTGTCTTATATTTACGAGGCCATCTGCTTTTATATCGCAGACCATCCAAGGACCATTTTGATCTATTTCATCTTTTTCTTTTTTTAGATTAGTGTCGGCTTCTTTTTCTATTTCTGTGCCCTTTTCCTTGACCACTTCTTCAATGGCTTTTTCTTTTTCTACATTTATATCTTGACGAGTTTTTATAGGGATATTGATTTTGTCTGAATGTGGTTTGGTTTCTAAATCTAACGAACCTTGTGCAGACAAATTGATAATTGTGAAGGATATTAATAACATTAAGAATAACAATCTTTTCATTGGGCGTGTTCCTTTACTGGCTTTTGTATATATAGACATAATATCATTTTACGGCTTGATTGTAAAAAAAATGGCGGAAAAGCATATAGTAATAAAGTACTAATAAGGACTAGTACTAAAGTACCTTGTGTGAAAATGAGGCAATGTGGTATAGTAATAGGTAAATAATGTTTTAGAAAAAATTCTAAAAAAGAAGAGGTATAAAAAAATGAAACGTATAATTAGAAGAACATTTCTATCGCTACTGGTGATATTAACACCATTTCTTCTTGTTGCTCAGGAAAGAGGTATTACTTTAGAAGGAGTATCCCAGAATTTAAATCAAGTAATGGAACCCCCTATTTTTTTTGATTTATTTACTAGTTATGAAATATCGGGTGGTTCGAGTGTTGGTGGAAAATATCTCGCACGTAGAGAAGAAATGAAATCCTTTTCTAAAAATATTAATGTGCAAGAGGTAGTGTTTGTAGATGAAATGGGTACGCAAAAATTTATTGATAATGTAATTTTATTTATAGATTCTTTATTACTAAGCCAAGTAAACGACGAAGAGGCAAAGGAGGACTTGTCTCTTGTGATATTAGAGTTGTTATCCATGCCTAATCCCACAGAAGCAAGAATATTGGGAAAGGCATTGTTAGAGGACATGCTATTCTATAATTTTCACAAAGAAAATAAAAAAGATGAAAACGAAGAAAGAAAACTATTGATTAATGCAGCAAATGAGATATTAGATGAAATAGTTTATATAGGATTTCCAAGAATATTATCAGCATCAGCACCGTATTTGCGAGAAAT
>CAYPLD010000040.1:0-5174 GCA_964411485.1 uncultured Elusimicrobiaceae bacterium
ATGCTTTTAATTAGGAGAAATAAAATGAGTCAACTTACAAGAATAAATAAAATTTTGAAGTTCCTAAAAACTAAAACCAAGAATTTCAAACCAGAAATTTTGATAATTACTGGTAGTGGATTAGCCAACTCTATCCCGAAATTAGAAAATCAAATAAAGATACCGTACATCAAAATTCCCGGTTTCCAAAAACCTACGGTAAAAGGGCACACAGGTAATTTAATATTTGGTACATATAGAGGTAAAAAAATAGTCGTAATGCAAGGCAGATTCCATTATTACGAAGGAGATCCAATTCAAGATTTGGCTATTCCTATTCGTGTGCTTTGGAAGATGGGTGCGACAATATTAATAACATCATCAGCAGTTGGTTCTTTGAACACCAAGTTACCTGTTGGTAGTTTAGCAATATTAAAAGATCACATTAATTTGATGAGCAGAAATCCATTAATTGGCAACTATATAAAAGGATATGGTGAACGATTTTTTGACGTTACAAACACTTATGATAAAAACTTTCGAAATAAATCTAAAAAAATAGCTAAAAAATTAAAAATAGTACATCATGAAGCAGTGTATATGGCGGTTGTAGGACCAAATTTTGAAACAAATGCAGAAATCAAAGCATTTGCTAAATTAGGAGTTGATGTTATAGGAATGTCGATGGTTCCAGAAATACTAGTGGCAAAACAATTGGATATGAAAATAGCTGGATTCAGTTGGGTAGTGAATATGGCGGCGGGAATTTCGAAAAAGAAAATCACACATAAAGAAACTTTGAGCGAAACTAAAAAAATTGAAGGCAAATTCAAAAAGTTTTTACAAGAATTTTTGAAATAAAATGCCAATTAAAAAATATAAAAAGCTAACCGAAAGATCTAGAAATTTAAGAAAAACATCTACCGATGCAGAAAACATAATGTGGTTTCTTCTAAAAAACCGACAAATAGAAAATTGTAAATTCAGAAGACAACATCCTGTGAAAAAATATATAGTGGATTTTGTTTGTGTAGAGAAAGGACTTATCATAGAACTTGATGGTGGACAACATAACGAAAATAAAAAAGATATTATAAGAACAAAATTTTTGGAAACTCAAGGATATAAAGTCTTAAGATTTTGGAATAATGAATTTTTACAAAATAGTGAAGGTGTTTTAATTAGAATAATAGAAAATCTTAATACACACCACCTCACCCCAACCCTCTCCCCTAAAGCGGAGAGGGAGTAAACTTCATTTTTACACAATTCGCCTAAAGCGGAGAGGGAGTAAACTTCATTTTTACACAATTCCCCTAAAGCGGAGAGGGAGTAAATCAATATAAAAAAATTCCTCTCCCTTATATATAGGGAGAGGATTAAGGTGAGGGTAAATATTTCAAAACACAACAAAACTATAAACTCACGACATCGTCCCCATTATACAATTCATCATAAGCACTGAACGCTTTTAGATATGTGATTAATTTTTCACTATTCGTCATCAACGAACAACCACATCGAATCGCAGTCTTTCTGATTTCAGCATTATGTGTCAACTCGTCCAAGTCCAAACTCTTGTGAATATTGATTACAAAATCGACTTTCCCCTCTTTGATTACATCGACGGCTCGTGGTGTTCTGTTCCAATGTACACAATTTGTATCCATACCTTTTGATTTCATATATTCATGAGTACCTTTTGTTGCATATATTGGCACACCGAAAGATAAAAGCGTTTTCGCGACTTTCAAAAATTTCATTTTCTCTTTTTCACGACCCGTGCTCAACAAAATTCCTTTTTTAGGTTTTTTGATTTGTGTCGCTTCCATCGCGAGCAAAATTGCTTCGTCCATGTTCCGACCAAGACAACCCACTTCGCCAGTAGATGCCATCTCAACACCAAGAATCGGGTCTGCTCCGTCTAGCCGTTGGAAGCTAAACATCGACGCCTTCACACCCACCCATGGCACATCACTTTCGTCGATATTTATCTTTTCGACTTTTTCCCCGTTCATAACTTTACATGCTATTTCTGCAAGATTTATGTCATAAACTTTCGATACAAATGGGAATGATCGAGACGCCCTAGAATTACATTCAATCACTTTCACATCGTTATCTCGTGCGATAAACTGGATATTAAAAGGTCCGTTTAATTTTAGTTCTTTGGAGATTTTCTTGACTATATCTTTAACTTGTAAAATTGTTTTTAGATAAAGTTTTTCAGCTGGAAGCAATAATGTTGCATCGCCTGAATGGACTCCAGCGTTCTCGATATGTTCCGAAATTATCGACACCACAACTTCTCCGTTTTTCGCGACGCCATCACATTCGATTTCTTTTGCATCTAATAAAAATTCGCTCAAAACGACTGGATAATCCTTTGAAATATCTTTGGTCAATGACAAATAATATTCCAAACTTTTCTGATCGTTTGCAACGTTCATCAGTGTGCCGGACAAAACAAAACTTGGTCTTATCAAAATCGGAAAGCCAACTTTCTTGACAAATTCTTTGACCTCTTTCATACTCGTTGCCGATGTCCAGCGTGGCTGATCAATATTTAATTTGTCTAATATCGCCGAGAATATCTGTCTGTTTTCAGCTTTGTCAACCGTTTCTGCACTATGACCCAAAATCTTTATACCACAATAATCTAACGGCATTATTAAGTTGTTTGGATTTTGTCCACCCATACTCGCAATCACACCTTTGTGATTTTTCTCTTTATCCAAAATGTCTAATACTCGTTCCAATGTGAGTTCTTCAAAATATAATCTATCTGATGAATTAAAATCAGTAGAAACGGTTTCTGGATTACAATTGATGATAACACTATCTAAATTTTTCTCTTTTTCTTTGAAATATTTTGAGGTCATCACCGAACACCAGTCAAATTCTAAACTGCTTCCTATTCGATAACTTCCACTGCCAAGCGTTATCATACTTTTTTTCTTGCCGATTTTGACATCATCATGTGTGCCAGCATAACTCATATATAGATAGTTGGAATTAGTTGGATATTCCGCTGAAGTCGTATCAATTTTTTTGATGCAAGGAACAACATTTAATTTTTTACGCAACTTTCTAACAGCAAGTGATAATTTTTGTATCTCTTTGTATCCAAATCTTTTCTTCGGTAATGCACTTGCTAACGCTATTTTTACAAGTTGCATATCCGAAAAACCCAACTTCTTCAAATGTAGGAAGTATCGTTTTTCTATACAACTAAACATCTTATAAACATCATCAGAAGTTGGGTTTTTCGGAATCTTTGCACCCTTAAAAAAGTTTCTGATTTTGAGTTCCGTATGAGCTATTCTTTCGACGTTAGTCAAGAACCATTTTTCAATTTTTGTATGCTTATAGATTTCATCAACACTCACTTTTCTCTTGAAAAGTTCGTGTATTGCGAAAGGTCTTAAATTTGATGGATTTTCTAATTCGGAAACTAGTTCTGCTCGTTTCAAGTTTTCAAATTCTTCTAAATTTAAGCCAAGCTCATTTTCATTTACCATTCGGATAGCTTTTTGGAAAGTTTCACAGAAATTTCTACCGATAGCCATCACTTCGCCGACAGATTTCATCTGTGTGCCGAGCCGTTTTGAAACGCCAGTAAACTTTTTCAAATCCCAACGTGGTATTTTGACGGTTATATAATCTAATGATGGTTCAAAGAAAGCCGAAGTAGTTCTTGTCACAGGATTTTTAAGTTCCAACAAATCAAATCCCATTACAAGTTTTGCTGCTATGTATGCAATCGGATAACCCGTCGCTTTACTTGCTAATGCTGAACTTCTGGAAAGTCTGGCGTTCATTTCAATTACAAAAAAGTTTAACGATTTTGGATCAAGTGCAAACTGGACATTACATTCTCCAACAATGTCTAACTCGTTGACAATTTTTATACAAGCATCTCTTAACACTTGATATTCTTGATTATTTATCGTCTGGGACGGAGCAACCACGATTGAATCGCCAGTATGGATTCCCATTGGATCCATATTTTCCATATTACAAATTGTTATGCTATTTCCTGATGCATCTCGCATCACTTCATATTCTATTTCTTTCCAGCCACGCAAAGATTTTTCTACCAAAATTTGTGGTGATTTTGTTAAAGCCGCATGTGCATTATCTGCTAATTCTTTTTTATTTTTTGAAAATCCACTACCTAATCCACCCAAAGCAAATGCTGATCTCATCATCACCGGATATCCGATTAGCTCTGCTTTTTTGATTGCATCTTTTACATTATCAACTGCAAAACTTGGTGCGATTGGGATATCGATTTTTCGCATAGCTTTTGCGAACATATCTCTATCTTCGGTCATTTCTAGCGTCGATATTTCTGTACCCAAAACTTTTACGCCATATTTTTTGAAAACACCTTTTTTGTCGAGTTCTATCACACAATTTAACGAAGTTTGTCCGCCGAAACTGGATACCAATGCAGTTGGTCGTTCCTTTTTGATGACTTTTTCTATCCAATGTGGAGTGATAGGATATAAATAAACTTTTTTATTTTTTCCTTTATTTGTTTGGACGCTAGCAATGTTCGGATTGACGATTATAACCTCGATACCTTCTTCTTCCAATGCTTTCACAGCTTGCGAGCCGCTATAGTCGAATTCACCTGCTTGACCAATCGATAAAGCACCTGATCCAAGTAAAATTACTTTTTGTTTTTTCTTTTTGTTGTTCAAAAACTTATGTAATGGCATTTTATTTTATTCCCTATAATATTTGTCATTGCGAGAAATTTCGTGGCAATCTCCGTAAAAACTTGTCATTGCGAAGCCCAAAGGGCTGTGGCAATCTCATTTCCTCATTCTGAATATAAATCATTCCATTTCGGATTATACTCATTTATCAAATCATTCTTTCTCTTTCTATTCCAACTCTTTATCTGTTTTTCTCTCAAAATCGCTTTGTCTATATAATCAAATTTTTCGTAATGAACTATTTTTGTGCAATTATACTTTTCCGTAAAACCCTTTACTAATTTATTTCTATGTTCTATTATTCGTCTTTCTAAATTACTTGTTATTCCTACATATAAAACTTCGTTGTTTTTGTTAGTTATAAAATAAACATAAAACTTTTTATTCATAACTTACACCGAGATTGCCACGTCGCTTCGCTCCTCGCAATGACAAAATTAATATTTCTTACTTTATATTTTGTTCGTT
>CAYPLD010000040.1:5184-8818 GCA_964411485.1 uncultured Elusimicrobiaceae bacterium
TTTATATGTTATTTTCATTTTGGAAAAAACTCCTATATCATTTTTCGGAGCATTTTCATAAGCATCCTTACACAATATCTTTATATTATCAACAGGAATATACGGGTCTTCTTTTAATACAGAGTTTACACAAACCTTAATTTCTTTGTTTTTCTTGACATAAAAATAAGATTGACTAACTATGAACAATAAACAAAATGCAGCTACTGATACTGAAAAAAGAGGAACTACAACCTCTTCCAATATAACTGCAACATCTTCCAAAACGATATCTTCCCAAAATTGTATTACTTTATCCTTAAATGTTGTTTTTTTATTTTTGTTCTTCATAATAACCTTCTTTTTATTCGAGATTGCCACGGGCTTTCAGCCCTCGCAATGACAAATACTATTTTTTACCTTTTCTCTTTTTTCTTTTTTTACATTCGTTACAAAATTCTGTAATTATCCAACCAGTATCGTTCGGTCCACTAGACGCTTCAGGGTGAAATTGCACTCCCCTAAAATATTTTTTCGTGTGATATATCCCTTCGATACTACCACCATTCGCATTCAAAAACCACGCTTTCCAACCCGGCTTCAAAGTCTTTGGCTCAACCGCATAACTGTGATTTTGACTCGTCATATAAGCCCGTTTATTCGTCGTATTATATACCGGTTGATTGTGTCCACGATGACCATATCCTAATCTAAAAGTTTTCGCACCACTCGCTAAACTCAAAATCTGATGACCCAAACATATTCCCAAAATCGGAACATCACCTTTTAACAAAGTTTTTGTTCTTTCGATTAAATCGCCCGTATTATTTGGCTCACCCGGTCCGTTACTCAAAAGCCAACCATCAGCTTTTACTTTACCAAAATCGCTGTCCCAAGGTAATAAAATAACTTGACAATCCTCTTTCACTAAATTCCTGATGATATTCCATTTCACACCGCAATCAACCAAAGCGATTTTGGTCTTACCCTTTCCAATTGTTTTGATTTTTTTCGTCGATACAGACGGCAACATATTTTGTGCAGACGGATTATTATATCCACCTTCTTTCGTAAACTTTTGATACGGATATTTTATAATTTCATTTTTTATTTCAGGTTTTTCAGGTACGATTCTTCCAAAAAGTGATTTTTTACTTCTTATAAGTTGGACTAAATATCTAGTATCAAGACCTGCGATACCGGGGATATTTTCTTTTTTCATCCATTCGTCTAACGACGTACCACCATAGTGATGAAAACAATCAGTAAAATCAGTTGATACGATTATCCCTTGAGTTTTTATACCAGCACTTTCATAACCCACAGATTTTTTAGACAAAATAAAATCCCCACCTTTTTTGGCGGGGATTCCATAATTTCCTATTAATGCAAAACTGAATACCAGTATTTGTCCCAAATATGAGGGGTCTGTCATGCTTTCAGCATAACCTACCATTCCAGTTGTGAAAACCATTTCTCCACTTGTTGGAACTGATGCACCGATAAATCTGCCTTCCAATCTTTCTCCATTAGAAAGTTCTAAATAAGCTTTTTTATATTTATGTTTTAAGGTTTTCAAGATTCTACTCCCAAAAAAAAACCATTATGAAAGGTATTTTTAATATTATATAATATTTTTCTCTAAATTAATATTATAAATGAGGATTCAATGACAAAAAAACATTCACTAAAAGAACCAATCATATTTTTAATCTGTTTTGCGATACTTTTTACCCCCCTAGCACATGTTATGGGTATGAAGAACCTATTTTCGTCGATAATGAATACCGCTCATGACCTGTTATTAAACACAGTTTTCTATTTAATGGCAATCATCGTGCTAACTTCAGCATTCGGGGCATTGCTAATAGAATTCGGAATAGTAAGATTATTAGAAAAACTTTTCAAACCTTTAATGAAACCTCTTTTTAATTTGCCCGGCGTCGCAAGTTTGGGTGGTCTTTTGACTTTTTTATCAGATAATCCAGCAATCATATCACTTGCCAATGATAAAAATTTTAAGGGATATTTCAAAAAATATCAGCTCGTAAGTTTAACAAATTTCGGCACGGCTTTCGGTATGGGCCTTATCGTAATGACTTTTGTAATAGGTCAAGGTTTTTATAAATCTGCTATCGTCGGCTTTTTTGGAGCTGTGATTGGTTCGATTGTTTCTACCCGATTAATGCAAAAATTTATCCATAAAGATTTACCAGAAAATCCTATCACAATTGGCTCCAAAAAAGCCGACGAAGATAAAATAGATCTTCACGAGCATAAGGGTAGTGGTTTCCAAAGATTCCTCAACGCAATATTAGACGGCGGTAAAAACGGCGTTGACCTCGGGCTTGCAATTATCCCCGGCGTTTTGATAATTTCGACTTTTGTTATGATGATAAGTTTTGGTCCACAGAATCCAGCAATTGGATATCAAGGCGTAGCTTATGAAGGTGTGCCGATACTTCCATATCTTTTTGGATATATCCAGTATCCGTTCAAAATATTATTCGGGTTCACAAACCCAGAAGCAATCGCATTTCCTATCACAGCACTTGGTAGTGTCGGAGCTTCGCTCGGCTTGATACCAACATTCTTGGCTAAAGGTATAATCGGCGGGAAAGAGATAGCTGTTTACACTGCAATGGGTATGTGCTGGAGCGGTTATTTGAGTACTCATTCGGCAATGTTAGACGCATTAAAATTTAGAAACTTGATTTCAAAAGCATTGATTTCTCACACCATTGGCGGAATCTGTGCTGGAATTTCGGCACACTATATATTTGTATTGGTTTCTAAAGTTCTGTAAGTTTGAATTCTAATTTTAATTTCTCGTAGATGGCATCTTCATATACCATTTCGGTTGGTCTGTCATTTTCGTATTTTTTGAAAAACATATTTCCTTTTACTCTCGTCTTTTGAGTATATTGCATTTTGAATGGCGATGAATCATACTTTTTATAATAATAGTAAACATATCCATCTTGAACCTTATACTTTTCTATAAAATTCTTTTGAGAATAATATTTACTGCCAATTTCTTGAGGTGGAAAAATTAAAAATGTAGCTATCATTTTGAAACGATCTGCCACAAAACTCTTATAATCTGGAGAGATGTATTCTAATGCGAAACTTCCATCTGTAAAATTGCCGTCCAGTACTTTTGTGCCGTATTGATTGATAGCAACCACTCTCTGATTAGATTCGTCTATAAATTTGATTATAAAGTGGAAATCAAAATCATAATTATCATCGATGAATTTTCCCTCGTATATTAATTTTTCACCCACATCAGCGGATATTTGAGGCAGTATACGTTCTGCTATAAAAACGTTTTTCCCAGATTTTTTAGTATCTGGCGAGGCACATGCTAATAATAGCAAAATTGATAAATTCAAAATAATAAGTTTTTTCATACTATATTTTTATATAATAAATAACATGGAATATACAAGTAAATTATATCTTTTTACTATCGCGTTGTCCTTTATAATATCAACACTGGTAGCAGTTTTGGGCAGAAATACCATTGGCAAATATCTGATGGACACTCCATATGGGATAAAAAATCATAATATGCCAGTGCCTCTTCTCGGTGGTATCCAAATTGCATTGGCTTTTTATCTAACTCTCATCGTAATCAGATTTTTGACCGATT
>CAYPLD010000041.1:0-8797 GCA_964411485.1 uncultured Elusimicrobiaceae bacterium
TTTATATATTAATGTATCAACCACTGATGTCTCAAAGGCATAACAAATTTCTTTTTTGTCTATCTTTTTATTATCGCGTAAATAATAACTTACCGCTGTCTTTAATCCGCTGAAACTAAATTCAAAAGTGCCCCTCATATATGGTCGTGGGAATTTTATCTTGCATTGTTTTTTGCTTTGTCTGAATTGTTCTGCTAGTTGCGAAACTTTTGGGCCTCCGGGATATCCAAGCCCCAAAAGTTTCGCAACTTTATCAAATGCTTCGCCGACTGCATCATCTCTAGTTCGACCTAAAAGTTTATAGTCGCCGTAATTTTTCACGAGCCAAAGTTCTGTATGTCCGCCGGAAACTATCATTGATATCAACGGAAATTTTAATTGTTTTTTGACTCGTCCTTTTACGAAATCACAAGCGAGCAAATGTCCTTCAAGATGATTCACTCCAACGAATTTAGCATTATACATTCTAGCCAACAATTCTGATGCAACTCTACCGACAAGCAAAGCACCGGGTAAACCGGGTCCTGATGCAAATGCGATCACATCTAGTTTTGGTTTTTTACCTAATTTTTCGATTGATTTTTTCACCACACTTGCTATTTTTGTCGAATGAGCTCGTGATGCAAGTTCTGGCACTATTCCACCGAATTTATTATGCATTTCTGTTTGCGAATAAACAACATTACTAACTAATTCTGTTCCGTTTTTCAAAACGGATGCTGAAGTTTCATCGCATGTGGTTTCAATACCTAAAATATAATTATCTTTCATCTTATTTTTTTATTATTTAGAATAAATCCCTCTGTCCTTCGGACATCTCCCACAGAGTCTGTGTCCACGACTTTTAAAAAAGGGAGAATTAATCCTCTATAAATTTTTTAGACTCTTTCTCGCTTTTAATATTTCCGTTGCTCTTGTTAAAATTACATCTTCAATTTGATCCTTTTCAGCAACTGCATTCTTGCTAGTTTTTTTCTTCGGATCATAAATTTCATTGAATTGTCTTAACAATTTAATCTCATCTTTATAGTCTACTTTCACCTCAATATCTGGTTTGATTCCACCTCTATCTTCTGGTTTATCAGATCGCAAATTTCTGTGTATCGACACACCACTCGGTGTGTAATATTTTGCGATAGTCAAACGCAAACCACTACCATCTGTCAATGGAATTATCGTCTGAACACTTGCCTTTCCAAATGTTCTTTCACCAATCAGAACTGCTCGTTGATTGTCCTTCAATGCACCTGCAACAATCTCACTTGCCGATGCTGACATCTCATTCACCAAAACAACTAACGGTAATTCTTTATATGGTGCATCTTTGACACTTTTATATTCCAAATAACTTCCAGCTACCCTGCCTTGTGTGTAAACTATTTTTTGTTCGGGTTCTAAAAACATTCTTGAAATATCAACTGCACCAGTCAATATTCCACCCGGATTAAATCTAAAATCTAAAACCAAGCCTTCCATACCTTCTTTGTTTAATTTTTTCAATGCTTTTGTGACATTTTCAACGGTATGTCCAGAAAAATCCATCACATAAATGTATCCGATTTTATCATCGAGCATTTTTGATTTCACAACTTCCGGAATTATTCTCGCTCGCTTAATTTTCATGTCATCCAACTCTTTCCATTCATCAGTTTCAGTATCTTTTCTTCCTATCGTAAGTATAACCGTCGTTCCCGCTTTACCACGAATATTTTTGACCGATTCATCAATTGTCATATCAGCAGTTGCTTTCCCGTTGACTTTCAAAATTTTATCACCCGGCTGAATTCCAGCTTTATATGCAGGCGTATTCGGTATCGGAGTTATAATCAACGGCACTCCGCTCGCCGGCGATAAACGAACTCCTATACCCGTAAATTCACCCTTCGAATCCTCTTGCATTTCCTCATATCTTTCTGGATCCATAAATTCAGAATACGGATCTAACTCTTTCACTATCCCCCTCGCCGCTCCGTATATTAGGTCGTCAGAATTGACTTCGTCAACATAGTTTTGTTCTGTCAAACTTAAAACTTCCATCAAAATTTTTAGCTTGCTATATGTATCGTCCATCGCAGAATATGCTTTCGGAAATATCACTGCTATACACAAAACTATTCCCAATGTTATATAAATTGTTCTCTTTTTCATTTTATTTTCTCCTTAACCATCTTAATGGATCTTGTGCGTCAACACCAAATCGTATTTCGAAATATAATGCTCTTTTCCCACTTCCCATCGTGTTCCCTTGAGTATCCTTTCCTGTATTCCCTAAAACAGTCCCAGCAATAACTCTCTGCCCTTTCTTGACCGTTATTTTACTCAAGAACCCGTAAATTGTAAAAAATCCTTTACCATGTTCTATTATTACTACATTACCATAACTTCTAAATTGTCCTGCGTATATGATGCTACCCGAAGAAACAGCTTTTATCGGAACAGCACCATTAGATTGTATCTTGATACCATCTCGATAAATCCAAGTTTGAAGCCGTTTATTGTATTCCTTACCAAAAGTGCTTATAACTCTACCATTGATAGGCCATGGCAAACTATATGACGGAATAGGAGGTACAACTTTTGGTCTATCTGAAGATGATTTTCCCGTCCGTTTTGTTTCCAGCTTACTCAAAATCCTTTTCATCTCACGAGCTGATGCTTCCAACCGATTCAATTCCTGCTTCGCTTGATTATATTTTGTCGTAGTAACTTTTAAGTCCGAAACTTTTTTTGTATACGTTGCATCTAAACTCTTGCTTGTTCTTTTTAATTCCTGTTTTTTTCTATCGAGCGTTTTTCCCTTCTTGATATAACTACTTATTTTGTTATCTGCAGTTTCGTCTTCCTTATATAACGCTGTTAGAAAATGACCCTCAGCTTTTAGCTCATATTCCCAAAAAATTTGGCTACCCAAATTTTTTGATGTAAAATTTTTACCTTTCACTTTCTGATTGAAATAATAATCTTCCAAAACTTCACTATAGGATCTTTTTAATACCTGTCTACTTATCTCTAAAATTGCTTTTTGTCTTTTTGTTGTTTTTAGATTTTCTTGTGCAATAATTTTATCTCTATCAACTTTTTTTGACAAACTTTGTGTCCGTTTTTTCTTTTTCTTTACACTAGAAATTTCTCTCGAAATTTTATCCTTTTCTTTTTTATATTTTTCAAACTGACGCTGAGTTTCTTTCTTCCTATTTTCAATACTTTCAAGCTCCTGCTGTTTTCTTCTTTCAGCAGAACTTTGTGCCTGTAAAAAACAGGTACATGTAAACAAGAAAAGTATTACAAAAAATATTTTTATTGTTCTTTCCATCTATATAAAACCCACCCTATAAACCCGCCAAAAGCGACTATTAATAATTGTTTTTCTATTCCAATAAACATCCAAAAATCTGGGCTCAAAACTTTCACAGGATATAAAAATAAAAATAAAACTATCAACCCAAAAACACCTGCAATTACACCTGACACTACACCTCTATAACTTTTTACATCCTGTTTTTTATTTTTAGAAGTTTCTACAAAAAAGAAAAATAATCCTGATAAAATTATCAAAAACCATATTGAAAAATTCAAAAATGTCTTGAATGCGTTTACATTATTCATCATATCAACCTGTGCCAAATTGTAATAAACCTTCTCGATAATCTTGTGTTTTTCGACATTATTTTGAACCCAAGAAACCATATCTGTAAATTCAGATTTTTTCGGCTTGATCTCAAAATAACCTTCAAAAATATTTTGGTCTATTTTCAAAACACCTTTGGATAATTGTGGATTAATCGCTTCAAATTCTTCTATAACATTATCCAAACTCACATATTCCGCTTCGTAAACGGAACGTTTTTCGTTTAGAGTTGTAAAAAGTTCATCGACATTTTCTTGACTAGAACCTTCTTCAACAACAGCGATGATTCTAAAATCTTGATACATATTTTCGTAAAGTAAACTTAATTTATCTTGTACCAAAATTATTATTTGCGTACTAAAAACTACAATCAAAGTTATTAGAAATATTCTTCTATAACCATGCATTATAATCCCAGCGAGTTTAGTTTTGAAAAATTCTTTTTCCATAAATCCCTCCTACAAACCTAAAATGTTTTCGATTTTTTTAGCTATTTCTGTGCTATGATAGACCCCTCTAAATTGTTCACTACCCGGACCAAAAGCAATCACATTTATCGGCGTAGAAATATGATTACTGCTCGACCAAACTATGTTTCTTTTTTTATCTAAAATCTTTTTAACTTGTTTATAATTTCTCTTTTCAAAAGCTTCGGCAAGCTCCTCTTTCGATAAAAACATAGCGAACACATTATTAAATAATGCCGTGAAGTTTGATAAATCTTGTTGCTCTTGTGGAAAACTTTCAAACTCTTTTTTGAAATTACTAAAAATAGTTTTTTGTCTAAAAAGTCTATTCAAGTTTTCATAACTTGCAAAATTTTTAGCACCCGTTTTTATTTTTGTTCCATCAACTGCAATTACTTCTTTTATACTTTTATCTTTATTATATTCAAACCCAAAACCACCAGTATCGTGATCCGCCATTACTATCAACAAAGTATCTGGGTTTTTGTATGCGTATTTATATAAAAACGCTAATGTTTCGTCGAAATTTAACATCTCGTGCATCACCGCACCAGCATCTTGCATATGTAAAGCCCAATCTATTTTTGATGCCTCAACCATTAAGAAAAATCCATCAGCATCTTTTGACAAAACACTTAATGCTTTCAAAGTCATTGTTGTCAAATCTGGAACATATAAATTTTCTCTTTTATACTTGTCGATTGCGTATGGCATATATCCATCGCTAAAAAGTCCTAAAATTTTATTCGACTTTGTTTTTCTCAAATCCCGTTTATCAAATACAATTTCATATTTCTTTTTCTTTGCTTTTTTTAATAATTTTTCGTCAAAGTGTTTTAAGCCACCAGATAACATCACATTAACATCAGAATTTATCATATCCTCGGCAATAGCTGGTTTATCATATCTGTCCAAACTATGAGCAACCAAACCTGAAGGAGTTGCATCTATAAGTTCACTATCAGCAACTATGCCTACCGCTAATCCGTTTTCTTGTGCTTGTTTGAATACGGTTTTCACTTTTTGTTTTTTATAATTCATTCCGACATATCCACCTACACTCATTTCACCACTAACAATTTGTGTGATAGATGAAGCTGAATCAGCGATGATACCATCGTAAACATTTGTAAGCATCAAACTTTGTTCTGAATTATTTATAACTTGTTCCAATACACTTTGCTTATCTAAATATTTTGAACCTTGTGCATATCGTGCGTATTGCATCAATAATCCCATCGCCGATGGTCCCATTCCATCGCCGATATAAAGTATTACATTCCTTGCAATTTTTTCTCTCGGTTCGATTGGTTCATTAGCTTGTTTTGGCGAAAATATATGTTTCGCCAAAACAAGCAAAGTTGCTATAATCAACACTAAAATTATCATTTTTCTCATACTTTTTAATTTCTTCATTTCATGCTCCCTAAATTAATTCCTCATAAAGTTTTTGATATTCATCAGAAGATTTATCCCAAGAAAAATCTTCTGACATACAGTTCACAACAAGATTATCCCAATAATTTTTATCATCATATTTTGAAATAGCTTCGCTCATTGTTTTCAATATCCCTTCTTTAGTTATATCCTCGATAAAGAAGCCAGTTTTACTGCTCACCGTATCCGCCAAACCACCAACTTTTGATACCACAGGGATAGTTCCATATCGCATCGCTATCATCTGCGACAAACCACATGGCTCAAAACGAGAAGGCATCAAAAAGATATCACTGCCTGCATAAATTTTATGTGCTAATGGTTCGTCTAATTTTTGAACCACAGCAATATTTTTGTGTTCTTGTGTTAACTCTTTGAATTTTTGTTGTGTGGCTTTTTCGCCAGCTCCAAGTATTACAAATTGTGCTTTATCTTTTAATTGTTCTATCGCATAAACCGCCAAATCTAAACCCTTTTGATACGTTATCCGTGAAACTATGCCTACCAAAGGTAAATCAAATGTTTCGTCCAAACCAACCTCTTTACGCAAAAAGTTTTTACATAAAGTTTTACCTTTTTTATAGTTTTCGTCGTCGTATCCGACCGGTAAATAAGAATCCATCTGCGGATCCCAAACTTCAAAATCTATGCCATTGATTATTCCACTATAATCTTTCCCCCGCCCTTTCAAAACTTCTTGTAGACCATGAGATGTATCTTTACTCTTTATTGTTTCTTTTGCATAAGTTGGGCTAACGGTATTAATTTTATCAGCATAAACTAGTCCACCTTTTAGAAAATTCATACCGCCATAAAATTCTAAGCCACTTGATGTGTAATCCTTTTGACTTAATCCACTTTTTACAAAACTTTTATATCCAAAATGTCCCTGATATGCGACATTATGAACGGTCAACAATGTTTTTGTTTTCACAAAAAACGCATCTGTTTTGTATATGGTTTTTAGATATGCAGGTATCAATCCAGTTTGCCAATCATTGCAATGTATCACATTCGGTTTGAACCCAATGTATTTCAAACCTTCTAAAACTGCTCGGTTAAAAAGTATAAATCGTTCGTCATTATCCTCGAAATCTTTGTTATTGGTATTATAAAAACCTGCTCTATCAAAATACTTTGAACTCTTAACAAAAAACACAATCACACTTCCCCAGTTCACAAAAGAAAGTGATACTTTTTCTAATCTATCTCCAATCGGGATAAAAAAATCACCTTTGATTGCTTTCAACGAATTAGCGTTTGAAATATTTCTATAATGAGGCAAAAACAAAACTACTTTATTATTATTTTTACTAGCAATTTCTTGAGCCAATGCACCAACTGCATCGGCAAGTCCGCCAGTTTTACAAAAAGGAAATGCCTCACTTGAAGCAAACGCTATGTTCATTCTTTTACCCCTCTTCTTCGTTTTCTTCTTTGGATTCTTGCTCTTTCAACTCTTCTGATTTTTCTTCAAACGGCAAATTTTGTCCGTTATCTTGTTCTTTTGATGCAAACGACATTATATCAGGTAAATCACCGACCTTATTAATACCAAAAAGTCGTAAAAATTCTTCTGTAGTCGCATAAAGCAATGGTTTACCGACCGTATCTTTTCTACCCGCGATTTTCACAAGTTCTCTTTCCAATAATCGTTCTAACGGAGCACCACTATCGACGCCACGGATACTTTCAACCTCGGCTTTGGTTATCGGCTGTTTGTATGCGATAATCGCCAAACTTTCTAACGCCGCTGGTGATAATTTCATCACCATTTTTTCCGCGAACAATTTTCTGACATATTGTCCATATTCTGGTTTTGTACCCATCTGAAAACCACCAGCAACTTCGTTTATCTGGATAGCACTTTCTGCATATTGAGTTTTCAATTCGGCGATTAATTGTCTTGCTTCGTCTTTATCTTGAAGATCGGCACATTCGACAATTTTACCCAACGCTATTGGCTTATTAGTAATAAAAAGTAATGTTTCAATTATGTGTTTTTTAGATTGTTCGTTGTTCATCTAATTCTCCTCTATCTAGATTTAAGAGCGATCTATGATCTACATCTTTATTTTCAGCTCGCAAATAAATTCTTATCTCTTTGCTTTCTTTATCCTGATTAGCCAAAAGTTTTCTTATCTTTATAAGTTCCAAAAGTGCAAGAAAACAAGTTATGATACCAAGTTTTTTGGCTTCATCTTGAAAAATATCATCTACCAAAATCCATTCTTTTTTGGAAAAGAAATTTATAATTTTATCCATTTTATCCTCGATAGGAAATTCTTCTGTATCGATTATTTCTTTTGTTTCGTTTTCCTTAACTCTGGATAAAGCTCGTTTGAGTGCATCTAAAAGTTCGAATGTTTCCACATTCAAAACTTTATCGCTTTCCTGAATATCTAATGCTGTTTTGAAAAATTTATCACGATTTTTTTCGAATCGTTCTTTCAAGTCTACGCTGGCACTTTTGAATTTTTGATATTCCAATAATCTTTCAATAAGTTCTTTCGCTGGATCTGGTCCGTCCTCGCCAAGCTCGGTTTGATACGACGGAAGCAACATCTTTGCTTTTATCTGCATCAATGTACTTGCCATCACCAAAAATTCACCGGCTACGTCGAGATTTAGCTCTTTCAAAAGTTGTAGATATTCCAAATATTGTTTTGTTATGTCGGAAATATTTATATCGTAAATATCGATATTATCTTTTTTTATCAAATGCAGAAGCAGATCCATCGGACCTTCAAAAATATCTAAATTTACTTTCATATCTTGCTTTTCCATTTTTCTTACTTCAAATTCATTGTTTTCTTGACTTTATCCAAAATTTTATCAGCGGATTTTGATGCTTTTTCTAATCCGTCCTTCAAAATTTTGTTGACCATCTTGTCCGTGATGGATTTTTTGCGTTTGTTAAACTCCGCCAACTCTTTTTCCATCAACTCAAATAAATGTTTCTTACAATCGACACAACCAATCGTGCCTGCTTTACATTCGCCACCACGCTTTTCGGAATATTCGTTATAAACCTTATGTAACGAGAATACAGCACAATCTTCAGGGTGTCCTTTGTCGTCCTTTTTGACTTTTTTAGGATCTGTAAACATTCTCATTATCTTTTTCTTGGCACTTTCTAAATCCTCGCCCAAATCTATCGTGTTATTGTACGATTTCGACATCTTCCTGCCATCTAATCCCAACAGTTTTGGCGTTTTTGTTAGCAAAGCGTCTGGTGCTGTAAAAACTTTTGACTTGAACGTCG
>CAYPLD010000042.1:0-8703 GCA_964411485.1 uncultured Elusimicrobiaceae bacterium
ATTTCTATTTTTATAAGGTCGCAAAACGGCGGATAGTTAAAATCTTTGCGTATATTCAACTCAGTGTTTAGAAAATCGTCATAATTTTTAGCGTCAAGCGATTTGAATAGATATTCCTCGCCTCTTTGCGTCGGGATAAATAAAACGGCTTTATTGTCGTTTAATGCGAGATTATAATAGAGTCCGAACAATAATTGAGCTGATTTTTCACAACTCCTAAAATTATTCACATCCATTTGCCAGTCTATATCCAAAACGCTGGCAAATCCGATATTCTTAAAACTCATCGCTTTTAGTGGTGCATTGGTCGAGATGATGATATCAGCTTTATTTTTTTCCAAATCTTTGAATAATTTTTGTGTGCCTGATTTTGTCTTTAGACAATCCGCATCAACTTTCAAAATTTTTGCTTTTGGAAATAACTCTTTGATTTCTTCTTGTAATTTTTCTGTACCAGATCCGGAATCTCTGAATATTTGATTTTTACATTTCGGACATTTATATCCTTCTTTATATTCTTTACCGATAAATGTTAGACAATTCAAACAATAATATCCACTTATCCCTTTTCGGTTCATAATAAGTAATGCTTGTTTTTTAGCTTTTAGATTTTCGTCGATAAGTTGTTGCAAAAGGGGGGAAACCATTTTATTTTTTTCTGGCTTTTCATCACTAACAATAATTTGTGGCTGATTTTTCAATGCTCCAATATCCTCGACCATTTCAAGTTCGCCAAGTTTTTTCATATTGAAAGATTCTACACTTGGTGTCATCGAACTAAATAAAATCTTTGTCTTGTGATATTTCGCCCGAAATAAAATCAAATCCTTTGCATGATAATACGGCTTGTTCTCTTCTTGCTTGTATCTATCATCATGCTCGTCCAAAAATGCTGTAAATTTTAGATTTTTGAATGGAAGCATAGTCGCCGATCGTGTACCTATTATGATTTTAGCATCGCCTCTCAAAATGGAAGCATGGATTTTCTTTCTAGCACTTTGTAAGGTCTTGCTATGCCAAAGTGCGACATTATCTCCAAACACTTTTTGGGCTTGTTTGATTAAGGTTTCGCTCAAAATAATGTCAGGTACTAATATTAACGCTTGCTTACTGCTTTTTAGCACATCGCCCGCTGTCGCCAAAATCACTTTGTTTATCAAATCATTATTCAACGACTTTAGAAAGATGGGCTTTTGTTGCGAAAAATTTTTAATTTTGTCAAAAATTTTTCGCTCTCGAGCAGACAGCTCAAAATCCGAAGGGGGATTTTTTTCAACTGGCTCTAAAGTTTCCAGATTTTTTTGTTTGACATAACTCGGCACAAGGACAGATAATATCTCACCAATACTCATACCCCAATTATTTTGGATAAAACTAGCAAGCTCGATAATATCTTCATTAAACATTGTCTTTTTATCGAGGATACTTTCGATTTCTTTCAGCTTAAATTTGGTTTTAGATTTTTCAAGAATTTCTAAAATAAATCCTTCTCTTTTGGTATATCCAAAAGGAACTTTAACACGAAGACCTGTTTTGATTTTGGGTTCAAAGGAAGGGGGAACGATATAATCGAACTCTTTATTTAAGGCGATTGGAAAAGCTATTTTTACTATCATTTTTGCATTGGTTTTGGTTTAAGACCAAGTTCCTTTATTACCAGCTGTAAATCTTCCCAACAATCTTTTTTCCAATTTGGATTCCTCAAAAGTGCAGCCGGATGAAAGGTCGCCATTATTTTGATTGGCTTTTTTAATTCGACACTATCAAGTTCTAGATTGTGAAAACTACCTCGTAATTTAGAAAGCGAGGGTGCACTCCCTATCAAACTTTTACCAGAAACCGCACCCAGTGCGACAATAACTTCCGGATTGATTAATGAAATTTGTTTTTCTACAAAATGTCTACAATATGCTATTTCACTAGCGTCCGGAGCTCTATCATTATTTCTTTTTTCATTATTAGAAGGGTCGATCATTGGATGACATTTGACCATATTCGCGATAAAAACTTGTTCTCGTTCCAAACCCAAAGCAGTGATTATTTTATCCAACAACTTGCCCGCTTTACCTATAAAAGGACGACCCTGATGATCTTCCTCAAAACCCGGTCCTTCGCCGATAAACATAAGTTTTGTATCGATGTTTCCTTCGCCGGGAACTGCTTTAATTCGAGTACTACCAAGCGGACATCTTTGACATTTCAAAATCTCATCAGCGACTTGTTGTATCGCTTGTGATTTATCAGTTGCAATAACTTTTTTCGGTGTGGCTTTTTTAGGTTCAGAATTATTAATCAAAAATTCATCAGGATTTTCTTTTACAAAATCCTTAAAATCAGAAACTAAATTTTTTAGCTCTTCTTTATCACTCATATCTTAAAATTAAAGGGTCAACGGCTCTTTAGATTCTTTTTCCCTTTCTCTTAAAGCGTTTTGTTTGCTTTTCGTTTCACCCATCAAGTTTTTAGCAGAAACTTCGAGGATATATTCTTTACTAACTTTACCAGACAGAATATCATTTAATGCAGTTTTTATAAGTTCTGAATGAGGTTTATAATTAAATTCTTCTCTTTTTTTCAACTGCTTTGCCCACAATGAGCTTAACACAGACACATTATATTTATCACCGTCAAAATTGGTAATTTTTGTTTCAAATTCTTTGTTATCTATCTTCGCCATTTTTTTCTCCCTGTTTAGATTAATTTAGATTTTTTAAGTGTTTTTAATTTACGCCAAACTTTATGTTTTTCAGCTGATTCAATACTTCTCAATCGTTGAACCGCTATTTTTAAATCTTCGTTGATTATTACATAATCGTACATTTTTACTTGAGCAAGTTCTTTTTTAGCAGTTTTCAAACGAAGTTTTATATCTTTGGTATCATCGTTCCTTTTCTTGATTCTATTCTCGAGCTCTTGCATTGTAGGTGGTGCAATAAAAACCATCACACAATTTTCTTTATAATGTTTTTTTACCGATTTAGCACCTTGAACGTCTATTATCAAAACAGGAAATCCACCAGCTTTCAAAACATCTTCAACAGATTTTTTTGAAACACCATAATAGTGATTGTGAACTTTCGCCCATTCTAACATCTTGTTAGACTTTATTTCGTTTTCGAATTTCTTTTTGGTCCAAAAGTGATAATCTTTGCCATCTAGCTCTTTTTTTCTTGGCAAACGAGTAGTAGAAGTAACAACTCTTTCTAGAGAGCTGGTAGTTTTTAACACCTTCCGAACCATTGTGGTCTTTCCGGCACCCGAGGGGGACGATACAACTAAAACAAATTCTTCCATACTATTATCTTATTAAATATAGATGGTATCTTCAAGTTTTAACAAACCCCCCAAGCCACGTGGCTTGGGGGGTTTATTAAAATTGAGATTGCCACAACGATTTTTTTTATTTGTCATTACGAGGGCGGTACGCCCGTGGTAATCTCAAAAAAAATCGCTTCGCAATGACAAAAACTCTACCTACCGTATTTCAATACAGCTTGTGCTGCTGATAACCTTGCTATCGGTACTCTGAACGGTGAACACGAAACATAGTCAAATCCTTCTCTATGACAGAATTCAACACTTTCAGGATCTCCGCCATGTTCTCCGCATATACCAATTTTAAGCCCTTTTCGACCCTTTCTACCGCGTTTAACAGCTATCTTGATTAACTCGCCAACTCCGTCTTGGTCTAATGTTTGGAACGGATCATTCTCAATTATACCTTGTTCAAGATATTCGCCCATAAATCCACCTGTGTCATCTCGTGAAAAACCAAAACCCATTTGGGTCAAATCGTTTGTACCGAAACTGAAAAATTCGGCTTCTTTTGCGATTTTTTCAGATTGCAATGCGGCTCGTGGAATTTCAATCATTGTACCAACCAAATGATTGATTTTCTTCAAGCCGAATTTTTCACAAACTTCTTTATAAACTTTTTTGATAATTTCCTTTTGATGAGCAATTTCTTTTTCATTGCATGTAACCGGTATCATTATTTCAGGGAACACAGATACTTTCTCTTTTTGAAGTTCTGCTGACGCCTCAAAAATAGCTCTCGCTTCTGTTTCTGTAATTTCCGGATATGTGATACCCAATCTCACACCTCGGTGTCCCATCATTGGATTTGATTCTCGTAAACTATCAGCTCGTTTTGAAACCTCCGCACTGCTCACTTTCAACGCTTTTGCAAGCTCTTTAAGTTTTGCATCACTATGCGGTACGAACTCGTGGAGCGGGGGATCTATCAATCTGATTGTTACGCCATAACCTTTCATCGCTTTCAATGTAGCTTTGATATCCTTTTTCATATACGGGAACAATTCTTTCAACGCTTTTTTTCTTTCGTCCAAAGTTTTTGACATAATCATTTTTCGAAGTTTGAACAATGGTTTATCAGAATTTTTTCCGTAGAACATATGTTCGATTCTGAATAGTCCGATACCTTGAGCTCCAAAACTGATTGCTTTTTCTGCATCGGCCGGAGTA
The DNA here is from genome assembly GCA_964411485.1 of uncultured Elusimicrobiaceae bacterium. GTDB lineage: Bacteria > Elusimicrobiota > Elusimicrobia > Elusimicrobiales > Elusimicrobiaceae > Pseudelusimicrobium. Next base: position 4,486 of record CAYPLD010000042.1, read on the forward strand.
TCACCATTGGTTCTAACTTTTAAGCGTTTGATTTTATCACAAATTCCCAAAAATGAATTTAAGTTTTTGTCGTTTTCGCCGGCAGCTAACATATTTAATTTACCTTCGTAAACAAAACCTTTTGTGCCGTTCAATGTGATGTAATCACCTTTTTTCAATGTTTTGCCGTGGACGGTCACGGTTTTTTTGGACATATTAATATCCAAATCGCCACAACCTACAACACAACATTTACCCCAACCTCTTGCTACTAATGCAGCGTGAGATGTCATACCACCTCGTGCGGTCAAAATAGCTTCAGATGCTCTCATTCCTTCGACATCTTCTGGATTGGTTTCTTCTCTCACTAATATTGATTTTTTACCTGCTTTTTTGAAATCCAAAGCTTCTTGTGAAGTAAACACAATATGTCCCGCTGCTCCACCCGGACCTGCTGGTAAACCTTTTGCAACTGGTACTGATTTTGCTTCTGCTTTTGGATCAACAATCGGTAATAATAATTCGTTTAATTGATCTGGTGTAACTCGCATTACAGCTTCTTCCTTTTTGATAAGTTTTTCTTTCAACATATCTAAAGCCATTTGTACCGATGCGATTCCGTTTCTTTTACCAACTCGACATTGCAACATCCAAAGAACATTGTTCTCGATTGTGAACTCGATATCCAACATATCTCTATAATGTTTTTCTAATTTTTGTTGGATTGTATCCAATTCCTTAAATGCTTTTGGCATAAGTTTGTCTAACTGTTTTTCGTGTTTAGAGTGGTCAGTTTTTGACCATTTATTTATCGGAGCTGGAGTTCTGATACCTGCAACAACGTCCTCACCTTGAGCGTTCACTAAATATTCACCATAGAAATGATTATCGCCGTTACCCGGGTTTCTTGTGAATGCAACACCTGTCGCACTACCTTCGCCCATATTTCCAAAAACCATCGCTTGAACGTTCACCGCTGTACCCCATTTGTGTGGAATTTTTTCGATGTTTCTATATGCGATTGCTCTTTTACCATTCCAGCTAGCAAACACCGCACCGATTGAACCCCAAAGCTGTTCCATTGGGGTATCTGGGAACTCTTTCCCTAATATTTTTTTTACGGCTTTTTTGAAATCTACACAAAGAATTTTTAAATCTTTTGCGGTTAAATCGGTATCACTTTTTGCACCTTTTTTCTTTTTTAGATTGTGCATGATAACTTCTAATTGTTTTCTGATACCTTTATCTTCTTTTGGTTCAATACCAGCAGCTTTTTCCATTACGACGTCAGAATACATCATGATTAATCGACGATAAGCGTCGTAAACGAATCTTTCATCACCGCTGTATTTTATCATTGCTGGGATTGTTTTTGTGGTTAGACCAACATTTAAAATTGTTTCCATCATACCCGGCATCGAGCTTCTTGCACCGGATCTTACTGACAACAATAAAGGTGTTTTTGTTCCACCAAATTCTTTGCCGGTGATTTTTTCTATATGTTTGATATTTAGATTTGTTTCTGCTTCTAAAGTTTTTGGATATTTTCTTTTATTATCCCAATAATAAGTACAGACATCTGTTGTGATTGTGAATCCCGGAGGGATTGGAAGTTTTAGACTTTTATGTCCTGCCATTTCGGCTAGGTTAGCACCCTTTCCACCTAATAGTTCTTTCATTTTGCCATTTCCGTCGGCTTTACCGCCTCCGAAAAAATATATATTTTTCTTTGCCATTTATAATTTCTCCTACTCAATTTTATGAATTTTTTTGAATTTTCGTCGTCTTTTAAATTGTATTAAATTTTGAAGGAGTTGAAAAGTTGGTGGAGGGCAGGGGGAAATATTCCAATTTTGCAGGTGTTTTGGGTACTGTGGTAGAAATTATATCTGTGGGAACATATCAAATTCCCTAAAAACATAACAGGGAATTTTAACTAGATATCAAGGAAAAATACTTAAAACAACAGGGGCATATGCCTGAAAGTTAACTGTATTTTTAGGACATTTGAAAATTTTTGTCAGGTTTTCGTTTTGTTTTTTAAGCTTTTTTATTCCGCTAGATGAGATAAATCACCCGCTACTTTTACAAATTTTCCGCCTACTTCAGGATCTTTAATAATGGCATATGTAGCCATTGGTGGATTAAACTCTCCAATATTTCGAGTCCAAGCAGAATGTGGGGAATTATGAATAGTAACAATAGGCACTCCACTTAACACACCCCTATAATTCATTGATTTTAATGCAAATATTTTCCCAAATTCCATTATTTCAGTACTCCCCCAAATTCGAGAGTTGTCTCTCACTTTTATAAGATCTTTACCATATCCTTTTGTCATTATATTAATAAGAAAATTGTCAATATTCCAATCTTTTATTATATTTTTTTCAAATAAATTAAATTTTTCAGGATAAAGACAAATTCCTCTTCCCATAGGATTATATTTTACTTTTCCAGATTTAGAGCCAACTAACATTAAGTTTAGGTCTCTCCAGAAAGGAAAATCTTTACTAATAGCATCAATAAGAGACTTCATTAAATCATCTAGATCTAATTCTAAATCTACGGGCTGGAGTTCTTTTATTTTTTGTACTAACTCTATCAATTCTGCTTTATTAGTAGGAGTTGGAAATACAGGAGGATTTGTATTTATGGTTATCGGATCTCTAAAATCAGGTTTCTTTACAGTTGGTTTTTCTCCACCCTTATTAACTTGTTTTTCTAAATTTACTGGTAATACGTCACTATTTGAAAAATCGTCTACCTTTTTTGGTTTTTGGAAATTATCTTTCATTAAAAATTCTTTTCCACTTTTTACATTTACTATCGGTCCTATTTTTGATTTTTTCTTGCCTTTATATCTTTTTATTACTTTTTGTAATGTTTCTTTATCTTTTGCTATTACTATTGTTTTAGATTTTTCATTTACTTCATTTATTTTTATTGTTTCTATTATTTCTACTCTATATCCTTTTAAGGCAGACACTTCAGTAGTAGCTTCTAACAACCCACCAGTTAAAAACGCATTGTCACTATTTCTTAAACTATACGGCACTACTTCCTGTGCTTTTTTTGATTCGATAAGTTTTGGTTCAATTTTATTTTCACTGAAAGATTCTCTAAAAAGTTCATACGCTTTTGTAAAATCTTGTTCTTTTCCGTTACCTGTTGTGTAAATTAATCCTAACCTATGCTTCGCTAATTTTTGTTCCAATCCCGTTCCATTTTCAGAAACAGTCGTGTATAATTTTTCTAGATCTTGAGAACCATTTCCTTTGCCACTATTTATTATTTCTGCCAATCGATATGTTGCATTGATGTGTCCAGATTCAGATGCCTTTTCATACCATCTACTTGCTTCTTCATACCTTCTTGACATATCTAATTCATACATACCATAATCACCGTATTCGTATTGTAAACCAATGTAATAATTTATTTTTGCAACAAATTTTTTATCTTTCTCTTTAATTAGCTCATCATATTTTTCTTTTTGAAATCTTGTTCTATTATCGTCTATATCTATCATCTTTGTTTTTTCTGGTCTTTCATCCATCTCGGCTAAAACTTTTTTTGCTTCTTCTAATTCTTTTCTGATATTTTTTACATCATCCGTAAAGATATTTATATTGCTATATCGAACTTTTTTAGGTTCAGGTATTTTTGGTTTTACTGCTTTTATTCCATCAGATAAAAATGCTGTACCGCCGTCGTTTTTAGCTCTGCCTGGTGTTATTTTCGGTGCTGTACCTAATCCACTGCCTATTTTGTCTACTTCGTCTATTGCTTGTTTTGAACTTTTTATCCCGTGTTCGTAAATTGGTATTCCCTTCTCTACTATCGTTTGCAAATTTGAAGCGATACCGTCAAAACCTTCGTTATAAAGATTTGTATTTGGAATGTTATCACCAGTTTGAGCAAAAGCAACAATTGAAGGATCTACTTTTCTTATTTCTTTTACCAACGCCTGTCCACTCATTTCGTCCATATGAATATCTATGGCAGCATAATCTATTTTAACTTTGTAACTTTTTATGAAATCCAATGCCTCTTTCGGTTTGTCAAAAAAATAGAAATTTTGAAAAAGCATTCCAATTTCACTAGATTCTAATACTCTTCCCGTTTCTTTATAGTCATTTACTACAAGCAATACTTTTTTTGAGAAATTTACTTCTGATGCAGGTTCTCCAACAACTCTATCAAAATTAAAAGTTTTCTCGTTAAAAGGTTTTTTAT
>CAYPLD010000043.1:0-4098 GCA_964411485.1 uncultured Elusimicrobiaceae bacterium
TTGCTTCCTGCTTTAGGAGATAATTCGTTCAATTTAATCATTTTTTCCTCGAAGTTCTAAAGTTTGTTTTTTACTTTTCAATTGTTTCAAAGCTTCAATAGTCGCATAAACCATATTACAAGAATTTGTGCTTCCCAAATTCTTGGATAATATATTTCTTATTCCACCTGCTTCTAATACAGCTCTTGATCCCGCACCTGCGATAACACCTGTACCTTCTGATGCTGGTTTCATCCAAACTTTACTTGCACTAAAATCGCCGATTATTTCGTGCGGTATACTTCCTTTTTCCGTAATAGGAAATTCTATCATACACTTTCTTGCTTTTGATACTGCTTTTTGTATAGCTAACTGAACTTGATTGGCTTTTCCTATCGAAGCACCAACTTTTCCAGCTCCATTACCTACAACTACCAACGCTCTAAAACCAAAACGCTTACCACCTTTCACAACTTTTGTTGTTCGAGCAATGTCTACAACATTTTGTACTTCAGTATTATTTCTACCTGCAACTAAAATTTCTTCGCTACCTTTTTTCTCTGTTTTTTTATTTAATGGTTTATCTGACATTTTTTCCGTTTTAAGCATCTACATAACACTTGTTTTGCTATTACTTTATAGCCATCGTATGTTGTGTTTCGGCTTTCTCCTCTTTAGAATTTAAGTCCAGCTTTTCGTGCTGAATCTGCTAATGCTTTAAGTTTTCCATGATACAATCTTCCGCCTCTATCAAAACATACTTCTTTCACTTTTGCGTCTAACGCTTTTTTCGCTATTAAACCACCCAATGCTGTCGCCGCTTCTATGCTTTTTGCAGATGCTTTATATTGTCCATCTAACTCTTTTGATAGAGTCGTTGCACTTGCCAAAACTTTGCCTGTATTGTCGTCGATAATTTGTGCGTACAAATATTTCAAACTTTTGTATACGCAAAGTCTTGGTCTGTTTATCCCGCTCTTAAAAAGTTTTGTTCTCACTCTACTTTTTCTAAATCCGTATTTTTCGTTTTTGTTTTTGCTTCCCATTGTTTCCTCGTTTAAGCTCTCTATTTAACATCTGTTTAGTTAATGCTGAATGAGAACCCTTCCAAATTTATTTACCAGCACTTGCTGCCTTACCAGCTTTTCTTTGTACATGTTCGCCTTTATATCTTATTCCACTTCCTTTGTATGGTTCTGGTGGTCTTAACTTTCTGATTTGTGCAGCTATATCTCCAACTACTGCTTTATCCGAACCTTTTATTGTTAGTGTATTAGCTTTTGCATCAGCTACCGCAGTTACGCCTTGTGGTAGATCAAAACTTGTCGGATGCGAAAAACCTAATTCTAAATTTATTTTATTGCCAGCTACATTAGCTCTATATCCAAGTCCGTGTATTTCCAATGTTTTTTCAAATCCTTCCGATACACCTAAAATCAAATTGTTTAATCTTGCTCGAGTTGTGCCATACATTGCTAGCTCGTTCTTTTTGATTTTATCTGCTTTCACAATTAAGTTTTTTTCCTCAACTGCTACTTCCAGTCCGCTTGTCAATGTATAACTCAAATTACCAAGCGGTCCGCTTGCTGTTATTACATTATCCTTAATGTCTATCTTGACATTGTCTGGTATTAAAATTGGTTGTTTTCCTACTCTACTCATTATTTTATTCCTCAATTACCAAACTTGACACAATACTTCGCCACCGATTTTCTTTTTCTTGGCTTGTATGTTTGTCATAACACCTTCCGATGTTGATAATATCGATATACCAAAACTTCCTCTAACTTTTGGTATTCCGTCGTGGCCACTATATACTCTGTTTCCAGGTTTTGATACCCGTTTAAGACCATGTATTACCGGTTCGTCCTTTGCAGTGTATTTCAAAAATACTCTAAGAACACCACCTTTACTATCGTTAAGGAAAGGTTTATAGTTCAATATAAATCCTTCGTCTTTCAATACTTTTAATATCTCCTCTTTCAGTTTTGAAAAAGGGATATCTGTTTTTTCTTTTCTTTTTGCATTGACGTTTCTTATTCTTGTCAATAAATCTGCTATCTGATCCATATTTTCCTCGTTTTTGTGGCTATTTAACACTTATGCTGTTTCTACTTTCTTTCCACCGTCTGTTTAGTTGCCACTTTTTTTTATTTTTTCAATTCCAAACCACTTTCCACTCGGCTTTTTTTAATCTTAAAAGCTTTATAGTAGAGTTAGTTTTAGTAAAATCCTACCAACTCGATTTTCTCACTCCAGGAATTAAGCCCTGATGCGCCATCTTCCTAAAACAAATTCTGCAAAGCCCGAAATCTCTATAATAACCTCTCGGTCGTCCACATATCTGACATCTGTTCCGATATCTCACTGCGTACTTTTGAGCTTTTCGCATTTTTGCTATCCATGCTTCTGTCGCCATTACTTCGCTCCTTTAATCTTTCTAAATGGGATGCCCATATAACCTAATAACTTTCTAGAATATTCGTCTTTTGTTGTTGTGGTTACAAATGTTATATTTAGTCCTCTGGATTTGGGTGATTTATCTACATTAACTTCTGGGAATATATAATGATCCTTTATCCCCAAATTCAAATTCCCTCTTCCATCAAAACCTTTATCGTTAAATCCTTGAAAGTCTCTTATTCGAGGACTTGCGATTGATATAAACCTATCCAAAAATTCGTACATTCTATTACCTCTTAACGTTACCATAACGCTAAGTGGCATTCCTTCTCTTACCTTAAAATTCGATATAGATTTTTTTGCTCTTCTTGTTTGTGACATCTGACCAACTATATCAGTCAAATCTTTTTTTGCAATATCTAATAAAGCTATGTTTTCTTTTGCTTCATTAACACTCATACTAATGATGATTTTGTCTAGCTTTGGTACCGACATTACATTTGTCAAACCTAAATCTTTTTTTAAGGTTTCTATTACTTTGCTTTTGTACAAACCTTTTAGTCTTGGCTCATATTTTGCTGTTGTTTTAGTTTCTTTTTTTTCTGTCATTTTGTTTAACTACCTAAATTTGTTTTTTGCATTTTCTGCAAATTCTGATTTTCTCACCACTTTCTAATTCTTTTACAGCTATTTTCACACCTTTCTTACAAGTGCTACATACAACTGCTACATTAGAAACATTTAACGCTGCTTCCATTTTTTGTATTCCACCTTTCTTATCTTGTGTCGGCTTCACACATTTGGATATCATATTTATCCCCGATACTACTACCTTTTTCTTGCCAGCTATAACAGTTCTTACTTCGCCCTGTTTGCCTTTATCTTTTCCGGATAATACTATCACTTTATCGTTCTTTCTTATTTTCATAACTACACAACCTCTGGTGCTAGCGATATTATTTTAAGAAAATTACTTTCTCTTAATTCTCTTGCGATTGGTCCAAATACACGTGTGCCTTTCGGTTCGTTATTTTCCCCAATCAAGCATACTGCATTTTCGTCAAATCTTATATAAGAACCATCTTTTCGTCTTGATTCTTTTTTTACTCGTACTACTACTGCTTTTACTACTTCACCTTTTTTTATTGGAGATTTTGGTAATGCATCTCTAACAGAACACACTACTATATCACCAAGTCCGGCAAATTTTCTGTGACTTCCACCCTTCACTTTGAAACACTGGACTTTTTTTGCTCCAGAATTATCTGCCACTCCTACTATACTTCTTAACTGAATCATATTTTTAACTCCGTATTAAATTACAAATTAACCCTGTGCCTTTTCTATCACTTTGGTCACTAACCATTTTTTAAGTTTTGAAATTGGCTTTACGCTCATTATTTCTACTTTATCGCCCATTTTCGACGCATTGTCCTTATCATGAGCATGATATTTTTTCGCTCTTTTTACGATTTTTCCATAGAAAAAATGTTTCATCAATCTTTCTACTTTTATTACACGAGTAGTGCTTTGTTTATCGGATACAACAATCCCCACTAATGTTTTTCTTATTCCTCTTTTTTCTTGTTCTTTTGACATAATTTATTTACCTTCACCCTGCTCGCCTTCTTTTTGCGATATTAAAGTGTTTAACAATGCAACTTCTTGTCTTAATGTTCTTATTTCCAACGGATTACCCACTGGTGTTGCACTATG
>CAYPLD010000043.1:4198-8638 GCA_964411485.1 uncultured Elusimicrobiaceae bacterium
CTTTCAAAATCTGTACCTTCAACTTCAAACAATATTCTTCCCGGTCTGACCACTGCTACCCAATGATCCGGTGCACCTTTACCTTTACCTTGTCTTGTTTCAGCAGGTTGTTTGGTAATTGCTTTATCTGGAAATATTCTTATCCACATCTTACCTTTCTTTCTCACAAATCTTGATAAAACTATCCTCGATGCTTCGATTTGTCGTGCTGTTATCCATTTTGGTTCCAACGCTTTTAGACCGTATTCACCAAATGCTACAGTCGTTCCTCTCGTTGCCGGACCTTTTATTCTAGGTGCGGAATGTGGTTTTCTATATTTTACTCTCTTCGGCATCAACATATTTTTCGTGTTTAAGCTCTCTAATTGTGTTGTGTTCCGCTAATGTTTTCTCGCCACCTTACGTACGCTAACACTTCTTTTCTGAGAACTCTCTCCTTTGTTTAAATTTTTAAATTACTTCTTATCTTTTTTTCCCTTCTCATCATTTTTTGCTTTTTTTACGGCTGGTTTTTTCTTCGCAACTGGCTTTTTAACTTCTACTTTTTTTGTAGCAGTTTTCTTAACAGCTAATTTCTTTTCAACTTTTTTCTCTGCTTTCTTTTCCTCTTTCTTTTCAGCTACCGTTTCTTTTACTGAAACTGTTGCTTCTGGAGCTTTTTTCTCATCACTTTTTCCAGCCAAATTTCCAATCATCTCCCGTTCTTTTCTTAACTTGTTAAGTATCTCTTTTGGAGATTTTGCAAAATGTTTTTTCTTATATATCCAAACTTTTATGCCGATTTTTCCGCTGATTGTGTTTGCTTCACAAAAACCATACTCTATATCTGCACATAATGTATGAAGTGGTATTCTGCCGTCCTTTTTCCATTCGCTTCTTGCTATCTCTGCACCACCTAAACGTCCGGATACCATTATTTTTATACCCAATGCTCGTGCTGCCATTGCTCTGTCAATTGATTTTTTCATCACCATCGCATAGTGAGCTCTTTTTTCTATTTGCATTGCAATCGCTTGTGCAACTAGATTCGCATCTGCTTCTGGACTTTTTATTTCTATCACATTTATAAAAGTTTTATTACCTGAAAATTTTTCTAAATCTTTTCTCAACTTTTCAATATCCACACCTTTCTTACCGATTATTATACCCGGTCTTGCTGTATGTATATTGATTCTCAAAAAACTACCCGCTCTTTCAATTCCTACCGAACTAACAGCTGCTGTTCTAAATCTTTTTGATATCATCTCTCTAATTTGGCTGTCTTCCATTATGAAAGCAGGCATATTTCTAGGAGCGAACCATCTTGACTGCCAGTCCTGAATAAAACCTAATCTTACAGATTTTGGATGTACCTTCTGACCCATCTTATTTATCTCCTTCTTTTTTCACCAATTTTTTCGCTGGTGCTTTTTTTACCGGTTTCGACTTCAAAGCCGCTCTTTTTAGAACTGCCTTCTTAATTTTTTTAACTCTTTTCTCATCACTCACAATTACCGTCAAATGACAAGAACTTTTTTTATAAGGCATTGCTCTTCCCTGTGGTCCTGCATGAAATCTTCTTAAATGTTTCATTGGTCCTTGATCAGAAAATGCTTCTACTATATATATTTTGTTAAAGTCTAATTTGTTTCCCAATTTTACCTGCAAATTGCTTGCTGCACTATGTACAACTTTTTGTACAACTTCAGATGCTCTTCTTGGTATTAATGGCAAAATACTTTCTGCGGTTTTTACATCTTTACCGCGTATTTGGTCCAAAACCTGTGATACTTTTCTACTTCCGTATCGTTGAAATTTACTTATACATTTCGCTTCCATTTTTTTACTTTCCTTTTCTATCTTTTCAATTTTTCTAAAAATCCTCTTTAGATTCCCAGTTTTTTCTAATTTTTTCAAAATGTTTTATCCTTTCTTTTACCTTTCCAATTTCTTTCGGATAAAATTCTTCTAATCTATCACACAAACCCAATATCCATTTTTTTCTTGTCTGTTTTGGATTTATCACAATATTGTTTGAGTTAGCTATCTGAATTTGTCCCCATCCTAAAGCTCCAATTGTTAAACACTTCCAATCAATATGCTCTATCGGGACAAATCGACAACTCTTAACTTTCAATTTATCATTAACAACTTTATAAGCAATTAACAATAGAATAAAATAATTTGAATCGTCCTCATAAAATCTCGCCAATCTTTCAACCGAAGTCAAATTAGGCATATTAAATTTGGTATCCAAATTATGAGTTTTATTATCTACTACATAATAAAAATCATCCTTATCGGTAAATGCAAAATCTGCCATTGATCGTCTAGCAAAAGACGAATTAAACTCTTTCAAAATACCTTTTGGTACAATATTGTCAAATTTATTTTCAAGTAAACCTTGAATTATATCTCCAACTGCCCGTGGAGATTGTAATGCTCTTTTACTCATCAACCCTTTTTCAGAGTTTACAAGCTTTATTACTGCTTCCTCTATTTGAGTTTGAATTTCTGTGTCAAATATCTTACTTCTATTTTTCATTTAACACCTCAAATAAAGACTTGCCATTCTCTTTTATATCTCTAAACTTTTTCTGACTATTTAAAGAATTTCTTTCCCAAAAAACCTTATCCGAATATCCTTGAATTAAATTGTTATTTTTCGCTTCTTCTAATCTTTTTTCAGCTAATAAACAATAATTTTCGTTCAATTCAACACCACAATAGTTTCTACCTAACTTCTTCGCTACTACTGAAGTCGTACCCGAACCTAAAAATGGGTCAAAAACTAATCCATCTTTTGGACAACTTGCCAAAATTAATTTCGCAATTAACTTTTCTGGCTTTTGTGTTGGATGTTCCGTATTTTCGGACATCGACCAATATGGAATTGTTAAGTCATCCCAAAAATTTGATGGATGTGTCAATCTAAAATTCCCATCTTTGGTTTCTTCCCAATCTTTTGGTTTTCCATTCTCTTTATACGGTGCAAGAACTTTTCTTTTAATTTTTACCGCATCTATGTCAAAATAATAATCGTCCGATTTTGTCGCAAACCAAATATCTTCGGTACAATTTTTCCAATTCGCTTTCGCACCTCGTCCTTTTTCTCTTTGCCAAGTTATACGATTTCTAATTTTCAAATGTTTACTCATAACTTCATATATTGCTGACGAACATTTCCAATCGCAACAAACATAAAGACTTCCATTTGGCTTCAAAAGTTCTATAACTTTCGGAAACCAAGATTCCAAATAATCAGAATAACTTTTATTATCTGATTTCTTAAAACTAAACCCATCGAAATCTTTATCAAGATTATAAGGTGGATCTATAATTATCAAATCTGCAAAACTTTTTGGTAAAAAATCTATTACATCAAAAAGATTGTCATTAAAATTCTTATTTATCACATTCTCTATCGCTTGAGGTTCTGTTATGTGATATAATTTTTTACTAAATTTTTTCTTTTCATCAGCCGAGATAGTCATTGTTTTGTTTCTCGGAGATATAGCGATTCTTCCCATACTAAATCCTATTTCTTATCTTTCGATTCTTTCTTTCCTGCACCATGACCCTTAAATAGTCTGGTAAAAGAAAATTCGCCCAATTTATGTCCGACCATTCTTTCTGTTACATATACAGGTAAAAACTTTTTACCGTTATGTACCATCAATGTATGACCTACAAAATCCGGTATTATAGTACATGCTCTTGCCCATGTTTTTATTGGTTTTTTCTGACCACTTTCGTTTTGCTTTTGTACTTTTTCAAGTAAATTTGCATCTACAAATGGTCCTTTTTTTGTTGATCTTCCCATTTCTTTATTCCTTGTTTAATCTTTCTGCTCTCTAACTTTTTCAAATCAATTTCTTTTCTGCAAGAAAAGAACCTGACACTAGCCGAAGGCGAAAAAGGGAGGCGAGGCTCTCGCCTATTTTTTACCTTTCCTTCTATCTTTGACAATCATCCAATCCCAAACTTTTTTACGTCTTGTTTTTAGACCTTTCGCTGGTTGGTTCCAAGGTGATCGTGGAACATTTCCACCTTTACTCTTACCTCTACCACCACCATGTGGGTGATCAGTTGCGTTCATTGCAGTTCCTCTCACAGTTGGTCTTTTTCCTCGATGTCTATTTCGTCCGGCATTACCAATTACCACCGTATTGTGTTCAGTATTACCAATCTGACCAATAGTTGCTACACAAACAACTGGTACTAATCTGATTTCTCCAGATGGCATTTTTATATGTGCATGTTTTTCTTCTTTCGCCATCAACTGAGCTTGCGAACCTGCACTTCTTGCTATTTGTGCACCTCGTCCCGCTTGTAATTCTATCGCATGGATAAATGTACCTTCAGGAATATTTTTCAAAGGTAGACAATTTCCTACTTTGATATCCGCATTTGGTCCTGAACTTACAATATCACCAACTTTTAATCCGACAGGATGTGGTA